>JANLGZ010000008.1 GCA_024653905.1 archaeon | reverse complement strand
CGCATAAAAGAATTGCGGAGAAAGAAAGTGATTTCTGTTTTCAGGCTCCAGCTTGATGCAAACAAAATCGGAATGGGTTTTTACAAGGTAATTGTTAATCTGAAAAATATTTCTGTTGAACAGGATGAATCTTTGAAGGAATACTGCAAACAATCGGGTAATGTTTTTCATTACGAAAAAAAGATCGGTCCATGGCTTCTGGAGCTGGAAATGGATGTTGAATCTTTTGAAAAAGCAAATCAAATAATGAAAACTATGAGGGAAAAATATCCTGATTTCATTAAAAGCTATGAAATAATGCTGGTTTATGAAGAACCGAAAGGCGAGCTTGACTTAACTCAGCAGTTGTAATAAAAAATATTTTTTGCCTTATCCAAGTTTTTCCTTAAAGTTTTCCATTTCCTTTTCTATTTTTTTTATTTCTTCATTGATGGAATCAGTTTCTTCCTTGAGGGGCTGTTTAATTATAATGCTTTTCAGGTCGATTATGTCTTTTTGCAGTATCTTGATTTCGCGTTCTGCTTTTCTGTTAATGTAATAATCGCGTTCTGCTTTTGTCACGTCTCTTTCATGTTCCCTGTTCTGGCTCATCAGAATTATTGGCGCCTGTATTGCTGCAAGGCAGGATAATACAAGGTTCAGAAGAATGAAAGGATACGGGTCCCAGATTCCAGCTATAAGCGCGTAACTGTTCACGCTAATCCACACAACGAGCACTATAGCGAATCCGATTATGAATCCCCAGCTTCCCGCTATTTTTGTGAGAGCGTCAGCCATTTTTTGGCCTAGAGTAAGTTTTTGCCGTAACATTTACAATTTAATGTGCGTTTGCGGTATTTATTAGTTTTTGTTCCGGTTTTGGAAGTAAATGTCCTGATGAGTAACTATTAATTAATATAGTTATTAATTTTTGAGTATGGATTATTTTGAGCAGACTATTTACTGGCTTCTTGCAGGTTCAAAAGGAGCTTTGAACAGGCTAAAAATTATTTCTGATTTGGAGAAAAAACCAATGAATATGAATGAGCTCAGCAAAAAAACAGGTCTGAATTATACAACTATACAGCACCATATTGATTTATTGCTTGAGAATAATCTTCTGGTTGAAAGAGGAAGTAAATATGGGAAGGTTCTCTTTATTTCTTCTCAATTAATTGAAAAAAATAGTTTGGTTAAAAAATTGTTTGACGAAAGTGTTTTACATGGTGAAAAAAATGAACAAAAATAATTCAAAAGCAATAATGCAGGTCGCGGGCATAGCTATCGGATTACTGCTTGTAATAGGCTTGTTCAGCTTTTTGGTTGATTCTGTTCTTCCTTCTCAAAGACAATATCCTATGAATGATGAGTTACATGATGGAAGGGGTTTTGTACAGCTTAGACCCGAAGCCTTTGAATTCAGGGAAACTCTTCTTTTCCTGCAGATTATTCTTGCATCAATAAATTCGCTTCTCTTGTTTTATTTGCTTTACAATTACATGTATGTTTATAATCAGGTGAAATCCAAATTTGCGCTTGGTCTTATAGTTGCGGCAATAGCATTTCTTGCTTTCACGTTTTCAGCAAACCCTATTGTTCAGGCTCTTTTCGGTTTCAGGAGTTCAGGCTTAGGTCCTTTCACAATACTTCCTCTTGTGTTTACTCTTGCGGTTACTCTGATTCTGATTTATCTAAGCAAGGAATAAATTTTCCGTTTAACTTAGGTGTAATTTTGGTGTAAGTTCGGAAAATTCTTTTTTAAACCACCTTCGTAAGTGTTTGTACAAAAAATTGCTTTTGGCAAATTTTGGGAGGTGTCAGTATAATGAACAAAAAACTAATGACCTTAATTGGTCTGCTTGCAGCAGGGTTTATTCTAATAGGCTCGGTTTCTGCATTCCATACTTTTGGAGGAATAAATGAGAGTGAAAATAACAGTATGCGTTCGCAGATGAATGACGCGGTAGAAAATAATGATTACAGTGCATTCATCGCGGCCCATGAGGAAATGCAGCAAAGAATGGGAACTGTAAGCGAGGAACAGTTTGCTTCCATGGTTGAGAAAAGAGCATTCCATGATAAGGTACAGCAGGCTGTAATGGACGGAAATTTTGATGAATGGAAACAGCTCCTTTCAGAAAATAACACCGGCAAGCCTGATAATTTTTCGGAAACAATACCCGCGGAAAATTTCTATCTTTTGAAGGATCTCCATGATGCCAGAGAAGCAGGGGATTTTGAAACTGCAATGAAAATAAAAAATGAACTTGGAATGGAAGGCCAGGGTTTTGGAAAACGCCCCTTTTCCGGATGCCATGGCATAAGGGGGTTTTAAGAGGAACCCCTTCCTCATTCCTCTGCGCTTGTAACTCCTCAGCTTATTATTATTGCAGTCCTGATGTCTGCTGTTATAGGTGTTGTTTCAGGAATTCTTCCTGCACGTTCAGCAGCCAAACTCAAACCAGTTGAAGCCCTAAGGTATGAATAAGTGCAAAACACTTTGCATTATAAAAAAATAAAAATTAGAAGCAGTTATTTTTCCATATAAGTATCAAAGCATTTCGCACTACAGAATCTCTTGCTGTACATGTCTCCTTCCGGATTCATGATTATTTTGCTGCAGTTCATGCATCTATATTCTTTTACAATTCTGTTTGAAATTTTGTTTGCACTTGTGTTTGTGATTTTGTGTGTTGTGTACATTTTCATACCTCTTTAGTCATACATTGCATTGTAGTTTTCATCTAAATCAAATTCTCTGTCTTCATCCCATTCTCTTTTCTTAATTCCTTTTTTTTGTTTACCCATAAAATCCCCCCTATTTTTTTGAAGCAAGGTTGCGGGTAAATATTTGCCTTGCGGATTTACTGAAACTAATTATTTAACATTTTTTTTGTTTTTTAAGCTTTTTTACATGCCTCCAATTTTACATGGTTTAATGATTTCTAATCCTCTTGGAATTAGCAGAAATAGTGCCTGAGCTTTTTTATTTTTTTGATGACCAACCCCCATATCCTAAAATAGCATACTCATCAGTCTAATGTAATAGCCTCATATCTTGTATTTAAGATTTTCTAAGTATCGTAGAAATAATTCATTTTGTCAAAATCTGGCTTTTTATGAAACTAACGGGTTAATTGTTAGTTCTTTTGATTGGGGTGCTTTGATTTTTTAGCCTCCCCTTTTTAACACTTCTCTAGGGATTCTTTGTAATGAATTTGTTGATACTTTCGGTTGAGCCACAGCTGGAAATAAGGCGTATTGTTGCAGAAGCCCGCAAAAAATCTCACAGTGTAACTTTCAGAATTCTTAAAAAAGGTTTGAAGGTTTCTCCTGAAAAATTTGATACTGTTTTGTTCAGGGCAATTGAAGGGAAAGTTTTGATGGCTGAAAAAATTGCAGAACAATTTGTTAAGGCAGGGAAGGTTGTGGTGGATGAAAAAATAGCCCGCAGGATTGACAGGAACAAGCTTGAGAATTATGTGCTTTTTGGAAAGGAGAATTTGTTTGTACCTGAAACTTTTTTGTTCAAAAAAGAAAACCTTGAAAAGATAAAAAAATTCAAATCCGATTTTATTGTACTCAAACCTATTTTTGGAAAGCGCGGAAAAGGAATAAGAAGAGTGCATAGAAAAAGTCTTGAAACTCAATTACAAAAACTTGAGGGTAAAGATTATATTGCTCAGGAATTTGTGAATATTTTGCACGAGTACAGGGTTTATGTTGTTGGAAATAAGTATGAAGGAGTAATGGAAAAAATTTCAGATTCTTGGTTACATAATATTAATCAAGGGGCAACACCTAAACGTACGAGGATTTCGGATTTGATTAAACGTACTTCTGTACGTGCGGCAAAATCAGTTGCCACGGAAATTGCAGGTATTGATATAGGTATAACCAAAAGAGGTCTTTTCATTATTGAAGTAAACCGAAGCCCTGGCTTTAAAGCATTTGAAAGTTTAGGTTATAATCTTGCTGAAAAGATTGTTGTGTATTTGGAAGAAAAAACCAAAAAAT
>JANLGZ010000042.1 GCA_024653905.1 archaeon | reverse complement strand
CTTCTTCGAAGCTCGTTAGCCAGTTTAGTATTTCCATTTCTAAGAGCCGCATCATATTCAGCCCGTATATTACTGCCAGAAGATCTGTCTCTTTTTCCGCTTTGCCCCAAACTAGTTTTTGCTTGATGTGTTCCGCGTTTTTTTACCATAAAAATCACTAATTGCTCAAAAAATAATGCTTTACACCTATTTAAAGTTTTTTATGAATACATTCGCGCCCACTAGTCGCTTTTAAAACGATTTATCCTGAAATTTAATTATGACAATTAATGCATCTATTGAATTTGATAAAGCTAAAGACAAATATGATGCAGCAGAAACCCAAAGCGAAAAACTTGCAGCTTTGCAGGAAATGCGTTCCACTGCCCCAACACACAAAGCATCCGAAAAACTAAGAGCGGAAATATCAGGAAAAATAGCCAAACTCAAAAAAGAAATGGAAAAGCAAAAGATTCAGGCAAAAAAATCATCAGGCCATTCAATAAACATTAAAAAAGAAGGTGACGGCCAGATAACTATTCTTGGTCTGCCGAATTCAGGAAAAAGTTATTTGCTGAAAGAACTCACAGGAGTGGATGTGGAAATAGCACCGTATCCTTTTACCACTTCAAAACCAGAGGTTGGGATGTTAGATTATAAAGGCGCAAAAATACAGCTTGTTGAGGTTCCTGCAATCATAAAAGATGCAAGCAAAGGAAAAGCAAACGGTACAAAATTATTGAGTTTAGCAAGAAATTCCGATGCAACCATAATAACTTATGCCAATGAGGAAGAAAAAGAAATTGTTGTAAAAGAATTAAAAAATTCAGGAATTGTTGTTAACCGAAAAAAACCAGAAATATCAATTAAACATTCCCAATACAAGGGAATCACTATTTCCGGAAAACAATTCCTTAAAATGAGCCTGAAAGAATTTAGTTCTGTACTGAAAAGTCTTGGTATTCACAGCGCAAGTGTTCTGCTTAAAGAAGACACCACTCTAGAAAAACTTTCTGAAGTACTGGATGATACTATTGAATACCGGAATTGTTTATTTTTGAAAAAAGGAGAGTATCACGAAAAAGAAAAATTAAAAGAAGATATTTTTTTACTTCTTGAAAAAATTATTATTTACACAAAAAGACCAGGCCATGATCCTGATTACAAAGACCCGCTTGTACTGAAAAACGGTTCAACAATAACCGAAGTTGCAGAAGTTGTTCATAAGGACATTGCAAAACACCTGAAGTATGCAAGAGTTTGGGGTTCAAGCAAATTTGAAGGACAAAGAGTTTCTAAAGATTACAAACTCAAAACAGAAGATGTTGTTGAAATATCCTGATTATTTCTTTACAGACTCTTTTGATACGATCTCAAGGGTTTTAACCTGAATTCCTTTAGCATCAATATCCTGTACTTTTATCCCAATCGTATCAACTTTCTGAGGCGGTTTGTTTTTTCTTATGTAAAAAGAGATTACAACCAAAAATAATATCCCTAAAACCAAAAGAATAACATAAATGTCCCGGTTCTGAACATCTAGGGCAAATGATTTTTCCAACAAATGTTTCCCTTCAGAATCATCAAACCAAACCCTCAAAGAAATGTTTTTCTCTCCAATATCATTTCCAAGAGAAAACAAAAATTCAGTATTGGAAACTGTTTGCCCTGCTTCAATAAAATCTAATTCAAAAGGCACACTATCAACAACAACTGAATCGTTTGAAACAAGTTCTGCTTTAATATTGCTGATTTTCCCTTGAGAATTATTTGTTAAATCAAAAAAAACATTTCCCTTTTCCCCTGGACCCAAAGAAGTTCTGCTTAACCTTGTATTAAAAGCAAGAGTTGAAGGTTTCACTATTAAACTGGTTAAAGATGAGTTGGTTAATTCAGTTGCCCCAAAATCAGCCCTTATTTCAAGAGGTTTAGATGAGATGTCAAGAGCTTTTACATTAAAAACCTGTGTTTCTTTAGCACCGGGTAAAAGTTTCCTTATAGTAAACTGTCTCTCAGTTCTATCATCATTATCCACAACAAGAGAAAGCTCCTCAGGAACACTCAGAAAAATCTGAACATTTTCCACAGGAACATCAGCAACATTAACAACCACAAACCTGTATTCCTTCACTTCAAAAGGATACAAAGAAACCCCCCCATCAGAACTTGTGGGCTCTATAATAAGTGCAACCTGTGCACTTGCTATTGAAGAAACTAATAACAAAAACAAAAAAACAAAAAATTTATTCATAAATATCAATCTCCTCTGGCTTTTCCGTAATCATATCCTTAATTTTTCCCCTGTTATTAATTAAATACAGAATAATTAAAATAATAACAAGCAAACCTGCAATTGAAAACAAAAAATCCTGAGAAATACCAGAAGAAGGAGCAACTTCTTTGAAACCTTTTTTGTAAACAACAAGAGCAGCAGCAATTGCAGTTAAAGCATAACCTTTTGCATTCTCAAAATTCCTTTCTGATTCAAGTTTTATGGCTCTTGAATAATCCTGTTCAAGTTCCCTTACTTTTGACTGGTTATCCCAAAAAGATTTATTATCTGGCACAAGAATATAACCTTGGAGTTCAAACAAAGAAGAAAATTTGGAATCAGTTTCTTCAATAATTTTAGCATTATCCCCGTAAATAACATTGTAAACTTCATCTTTTGCAATTCTGTTATCAAGCTCATCAAGCAAAGAATCCCTTCTCAAAGAACTTGTGAATAATGCGGAATCAAAAGACTCATTAATTTGAGAAGCATCAAGATTGTAATTTCTTAATGCCTGTGAACCCTGCGGTAAATCTAAAATCGAGAACAACTGTGATTTGGTCTGCGCATCAAGATTAGCAAGAGAAATATCATTCTTTAATTTATCCACATTGCTTTTGTAAGAAAGACTTGCATCATTCAGGCTTGCAATAGAATCAAATACCTCATCATAAGAATTATTCATTTTTGTAAAAGATTCTTCAGATGGTTTTGTTACAAAATCATTTTCTGTCTGGGACGCATTTGAAATTTTTCCAGAAATTTCCGACGCATCAGAAGCCATTCTCTGCAACTCGTTTTTCAAAGAAGTTAGGTTTACTGGAAAATTCTCGCTGTTCAGAGTTGTTTCAACAGTATTTACCTGGAAAATTTCATCATTAAGTTCAAGAGCCATTTCATTGAAAATTGTCTGGTACTTTTGAGTAAACACCCAGTCAACTCCCGGATTAGAAGAAATTGATGCTTTTAATTTTTGCAATTCTCTCAGATTTTCAGCAACTCCAAAAAGATCCCTGTTAACCGCCCTTGAAAATGAAAGCTCTCCTGATTCTGCTTCCACCGCAAAATAAGTGATAACCGTATTCCCCGCAGTTAAAGGAACAACCCAGTATTCCTTATCATTTGTTTCCATTGTTACATTTGGAGGAGTATAAGTTTCATCATTGTAAAGAAAATGATTAGAATTAGCAACTAAATTAACCGCATCATTGCTGGAAATTGCAAATGTTAGTGAAGCACTTAATAAGGCAAATACAACCAGAAAAACCCTGAATTTCATCTATTTAAATAACGCGTTGAACAATAAAAACCTTATTAATGGGGAAATATAGGTTGCTTTAAATACCTCGAGTTTCTTCTTTCTAGTATGAGCTCGGAGCTTGTGATTTTTCTAAACGCCTTAGTAGCGGCAATCCGCCAAGGAAACATGCGGGACTTAAAGAATATTGCAAATGACGCCATTAAAGAAGCTGCTTTAAACAACGATCAAAAACTTGCAGAAACAGCCGTGCTTGCTTACACATTTTACAAATTTTATTCCAAAGAACATATAATTCAAAATGACCGCTGGCCAAAAGTTCGTGAAATAATAGTTACTTCACTGGAAAAAAGTATTCAAGCCGAGCTCAAAAACAAGGATGCGCATTTCACCAAAAATATTCGGAGCGTTGTAAAAGAAATTAAAGTTATTGATGATAGACTAAGCAATTATGCAAGAAACATTTATGAAAAAGCACAAATCAAACAGGCGTCAACAGCATATGCTTTAGGTCTGAGTATAGGTCAATCAGCATTCCTCACAGGAGCTGATCCGAAACAACTGCAGATGTATATAGGTGCAACAAAAATCCATGATGAGCAAATAATCAAAAAAAGTCTGAGTGAAAGATTAACCAATTTAAAGGAGCTGCTTAAAGAATGAAAAACATTGTTGTTGATTCAAGCAGTTTAATCACAATGTCAAGCAGCTGTATATTAAAAATGATGAAACACATTGCAGAAAAAGAAAATATAAAATTTATAATCCCAAAATCAGTTTATTATGAAAGCGTGGAAAGACCACTTGAAATAAAAAGATTTGAACTTAATGCAGTTAGAATAAGAAGTGCTGTTCAGGAAGGCTACATGGAAGTTGCAAAAACAACTCCGCAGATAAAAAAAATAATGAATGAATTAAGCACGGTGACCGCAAACCTCTGTTCTGCAGATGGAAGAAAATTGAGACTTATTAATTTAGGAGAAGCTGAAACACTTGCTTTGATGAACGAAACTAACTCTAGAATTCTTCTTATTGATGAAAGAACAACAAGAATGCTTATTGAAGAACCTGAAAATGTAATGGGTTTTCTGGAAAAAAGGCATAAGTGCAAAGTTACGCTGAATAAAGGAGAATTAGAAAATTTTAGAAGCTTTTTTAATCAAATACAGGTAATAAGGTCTGTTGAGCTGATAGCATTAGCTTATGATGATGGTGCTTTTGAACAGGAAATACCAAAATCCAAACAGGCACTTGAAGCAGCGCTTTTTGCAGCCAAATATGCAGGATGTTCTGTTTCCGCATCAGAAATTAAGGAATTTCTTGGAGAGGTGAGAAATTGATTAAATTAGCAGGAAAGGCCGATACAAAAGAACTGAATGAAATTATTTCCAAAGAATTTCCTTACAAAGCATTTTCTCCGGAAAAACTTGACAACCGAATGGTCAATCCTGGAATTGTTATTTTTAAAAAAACAGTAGGGAAAAAATTCGCGGGTTTTATTGAAATTGAATTCAAAGAAGGAATCGGATTGATAAATGCATTAAGTGTAAAAAAAGGATTCAGAAGAAAAGGATACGGAAAGGAACTTTTAGAACACGCAATATTATTTTTAAAAAATAATCAAGTAGAACAGGCAAGGCTTCTGGTGAAAAAAGAAAATGAAACAGCAAAAAAATTATACCAAACAACTGGTTTTATTTTCAGGGGAATTCACGGCAAAAAAATCGAGGATTCAACAGTAGAAATATGGGAAAGAAATTTACAGGAAGAAGATATTGATTATTTGAATTAGCCATTAAAAGTTTTTTTAAAATTAATAAGATTTCGCAAACAAAACTTTTTCTTTGGAAGGCTTTTCACATTTAACACATTTTCCTTCGGATTTTTTCTGGTCAAAAGGAATACATCTTGAGGTAGCGGTTGTTTCAGATTTAATTTCCTCTTCACAGGAAGCGTCTCCGCAAAAATGAACAGAAACCATTTTTTTGCTTTTGATTCCTTTTTCAAATTCACTCCAGTTTTTAGCTTCAACAATATTAGCATCCATAAACTTTTTTGCTTTGTTAAACATATCCGAATGCATTTCTTCCAGAATTTCACCAACCCTTTTTTTGATGTCTTTTTCTTTCACGAATTCTTTTTTGCCATTGTCTCGCCTTACAACAACAACATGTTTTTTTTCCAAATCCTTAGGTCCAATTTCCAGCCTTAAAGGAATTCCTTTCAACTCTGCATCACTATACTTCCACCCAGGACTGTAATTTTCCCGATCATCAACAAACGCATTAATTGAACTAAGAGTTTTTTCGACTTCACTGCATTTCTTCAAAACTTTCTCTTTAGCATTATCAAACAAAATAGGAACAATAACTGCTTTTTGTTTAGCAATCCTTGGAGGAAGCACTACTCCTTTGTCATCTCCATGAACCATCACAATAGAACCAATTAATCTTGTTGAGAAACCCCATGAACTTTGCCAAGGCAATTGTTCTTTACTTTCCTCATCCAAAAATTTTAACCCAAAACTTTTTGCAAAACCCTGCCCCAGATTATGAGAAGTACCCATTTGTAAAGATTTTCCATCCGGCATCAATGCCTCAATAGTTGTTGTATACAAAGCACCTGCAAACTTTTCAGAATCAGTTTTTTTTCCCGCAATAACAGGAATAGCCAAAAGTTCTTCAACCATTTTTTTATACGCGTCCAAAAACAATCTTACTTCCTTATCACATTCTTCTTTAGTTGCATAAACACAATGGCCTTCCTGCCACAAAAATTCTCTTGTTCGCAAAAATAATTTTGTCTGCTTTACTTCCCAGCGAAGAACATTACACCACTGATTAATTCTCAAAGGCAAATCCCGCCATGAGCGAATCCACTTTGCGTAAGAATCATACATAATAGTTTCAGAAGTTGGTCTGATAGCTACTCGTTCCTCATCCTTGCTTTCCTCACCCTTACTTTTTTCAATCCACGCAAGTTCAGGTTCAAACCCCTGTGCATGTTCAGCTTCTTTTCTGAAAAAACTCTCAGGAATCAACAAGGGAAAATAAGCATTGCTCACTTTGTGTTTATCCATAACCTTATTGAAATAATTCTGAATCGCTTCCCAAAGAGCATAACCGTGCGGTCGGATAACCATAAAACCCTTAACAGGACCATAATCAGCTAATTGTGCTTTCTGCACAACCTGATTATACCACTCACTGAAATCCTCATCTTTTTTAACAGTGATTCCTAACATCTGAACATTTTCAGTTTTACCCATGGAAATAAGTAATTGGGGAGAAATTAAAAGTATTTGGGTTGATACGACCTTTAAAAAAACAGCTGAATTAAATACATCTAAATAATTATTACTATTAATATGTTAAAACGCACCGGAAAAGCTACTGTGGAATTATTGCATAAATGGACTTATTCAAAAAGCCAGGCAATAAGAAGCTATTCCACAGGCGGAAAACCCACTTTATTAGAAAATCAATTACATCACGCCAAAAGAGAGTTTGCAGATATTCAAACAACGCCCTATTTTAAAGTTTTGAAATTTTTTACCGGACATAAAAAATTTTTAGAAACAATTAAAGAAGCCCTAAAAAGAAGAAACCGAAGAGGAGTCACTAGTTTTTTTAAGCTACAAGGCGATTTTGGAGGATTGTTAGATGGATTTTATAATTTTTTTAAAATCAGAAAAACAAGAGTTTCAAAAAAATCAATTGAAACTGTTTTAAATGACCCTAAATTAAGAGATGCCTTAATTGAAGTAATGGCTGAAACAGTTCCAGAAATGTCCATTAATAGATATCACTTAATGGATAAACAATTAGCATCAGAATTGAAAACAGCCGGCATCAAAAATCCTATTATAATCGAGTACGGGGCAGGAGAATTAACATCAAGCATACAATTAGAAAGAGAACTAAAAAGAGCAGGCATTACTGCAGATATAATTGCACTTGATAAAACTGTTAATAAAAAAGCAATGGAAAGAAAAGAAAAAAGCAGGGTTGCTTATGTTCAGCACAATCTAAGAACAGGTCCTTATCTAGCCGGGAATAGAAAAGCAGATGTTATCAGGATGGGCTGGTTCCTGCCTTACACTTTTAGAGAAAATGCTGCAAAACTTGTCAGGCATGCAATGAAAGATATCAGAATTGGAGGCTTAATTTGTATTGGTGATCCTAATGAAGAATACAGAATTTACCGAAAAATAAACCCAACAGATGTAAAACTAATCCACCAAGGAACTGAATTTCAGTTTTAGAAAAATAAAAGTGGGACCGCCCGGATTTGAACCGGGGTCGTAAGCTCCCAAAGCTTATATGCTACCAGGCTACACCACGGCCCCCCAATTAAGAAAAACTTGTATACAACAAGTATTTTAAACTAAATTTTATTAATGAAAAACCTATTATAACGATTTAACACTAATTTTAACATGGATTTTTCAGAATTAGCGGATTATTTTGACAAAATAGAAAATATCAGCTCTCGTTTGGAAATGACTGTAATTCTGGCAGAACTATTTGAAAAAGCCAAAAAAGAGGAAATAAAGCACATTATTTATCTTTCACAGGGAATCCTCGGACCTAACCACATTGCACTAGAAGCTGGTTTGGGCGAAGGTTTGATTGAACAAGGATTAGCTAAAGCTAATGGTTATTCAAAAGAAGAAATAAAAAAAAGTTACAAAGAATTAGGGGATTTGGGTTTAGTTTCGGAAAAATATTCCAAAAAAAAGAAACAGCAGGCATTGTTTTCAGAAAAACTTTCAATAAAAAAAGTATTTGAAAATTTTGTAAAAATGTCAAATCTTGAAGGCAAAGGAAGCCAAGAATCAAAACTCAAAATGTTTGCGGAATTATTAAACAGCGCTTCACCAAAAGAAGCAAAATATATTGCAAGAATACCGCTCGGAAATTTGAGACTTGGTGCTGGCGATCCAACATTAATGGATTCGCTTGCAACAAATTATCTTTCAGAATTTATAAAAAACAAAAAAATTGTAAAAGAGATTGAAGCAGAATTAAAAGAAAAAAAAGCCGGAGGTACTCGTAAGAGTGAAGAGAAAAGAAAAGAAGAATTTGAAAGAAAAGCAAAAGCAAGAATAAGAGTAATGATTGAAACAAGATTTAATATTCATTCTGATTTAGGTGCAATAGCGGAAAAACTGAAAGAGAAAGGTTTGAAAGGTTTAAATGATTTGCAGATAACCCCTGGAACTCCAATCAGACCTACGCTTGCTGAAAGGCTTCCGACAGCAAAAGAAATTATAGAAAAAATTGGAAAATGCGTTGTTGAGGCAAAGTATGATGGTTTTAGGTTGCAGGTTCACAAAAAAGGAAATGAAGTTACAATTTTTTCAAGGCAATCAGAAAACATGACTGATATGTTTCCTGATATAATTAAAGCGGTTAGGGAACAGATTAAAGGAAATGAAGTTATTTTTGAAGGAGAAGCACTTGCAGTTAATGAAATAACACAGGAATATTTTCCTTTTCAGGTTACAATTCAGAGAAGAAGAAAATACGATATCGAAAAAAAAGCAATCGAATTTCCTTTGAAACTTTTTGTTTTTGACATAATGTTTTTTAACGGAACAAACTGGATGGAAAAACCGTTTATTGAAAGAAGAAAAAAACTGGAAAGCATGATTACAAAAGGACCTCTGATTGAACCGACTAAAAGTATTTTTACTGAAAACCCTGAGGAAATAGAAAAATTCTTTTTGGAAAATGTTGAATCGGGTTTGGAGGGGATTATTGCAAAAGACCCCAAAGCAGAGTATATTGCAGGAGCAAGAAAATACTCATGGATTAAACTAAAAAGAAGTTACAAAGGCGAACTTAATGATTCTGTCGATGTTACAATAATTGGTTATTTTGAGGGCAAAGGAAAAAGAACCCAGTTTGGAATAGGCGGGGTTTTAACCGCGGCTTATGATTCTGAAACAGATTCTTTCAAATCAATTGCAAAAATAGGAACAGGAATGACCGAGGAAATCCTTAAAGAACTGGAAGCTAAACTTAGTAAAATAAAGGAAAAAAATAAGCCTGCAAGAGTAGAATCAGGAATTGAACCTGATTTTTGGGTAAAACCTGAATATGTGATTGAAGTAAGGGCAGATGAAATAACCAAAAGCCCAACTCATTTAGCAGGAAATGAAAATGGTCAGGGTTATGCTTTGAGGTTTCCAAGAATGATTAAATTCAGAGAAAAGAAACCCGAAGAATCAACAACAGTAAAAGAAATTATTCAGATGTTTGAAAAGCAGGGTAATGTAGCGCTAAAAGACGCTTAAATACACGAAATTAAATACCCCTTTGTTTATTCTTTAAAGCATGGGAAAAGTAATTTACTGGATAGAAAAAGGCCTTTATGTTTCAATAGGATTAATCGTGGTTGTGCTTCTGCTCGGATGGTTAAAACTCTGGAGCATGGATCTGAACAGATATTTCATGTTTGTAGGGGATTTTGAAAGCGTTATTGTTCTGGCTGTAATTGTAACCGGAATAACAATTGTCATGGAAAAATTATGGAAATGGGAAATACACCAAATTTTCAAACCTAAAATGAGGAGGAAAAGATAATGGCAGAATCATCTCCTTTCATGCTTATTATAATGGCAATTACGGCAATAGCAATTCTTTTAATTGCAATTAATTTTTTTTTATTCCCTTCAGAAGACCAAACAGTAAAAATGCAAAATTCACTTGATCTTGCTGAGGCAAATGAAGGAAGCCTGTTCACAATTGATATGGCTTTTCAAAGCGGTTATGTAATAAGAGCGGCAAATCTCGATGGGCCGAATAGAAATGTTCGTTTTGAATGCACAAGTGCAGAAGCTTGTGCCTCTGATAAAATAACTGTTGATGCAAGGCAAATAACTTTAGCAACGAATTATTTTGTTCTCGGTCATTTCAGGTGCAAGAGAAAAGAAATCATAAGTGATTGTGTTGTTTATTTTGGTGAAAAACCAGCAACACTTAATTCAGAAATACTTGAAATGAAAGACAGTTTGCGGAGAGGTGAAACAGCAACACTAACCTTCAGTATTTTGAACAATGGTTCGCTTGATGCAGTGGATATTTTACATACTGTGGAAATTTTTTTAATAAAAAAAGAAGAAACCAGAGAAACCCTGATTCTGAAACAGAACTTTAAAGGAAAAACAGCAAGGTTAACTCCTGGTGAACGCAAAATAATCGCACAGCAATTCTCAACTGATTTGAGCGGCAGATATCTCGCAAGAATTACTGTTGACAGCGAGGATGCAGGAGTAAGTATTGCAGAAAAAGAATTTGAAGTAATCGCCGGAATAAGTTCATCCTGCCAGACAAACGGAATCGGCAGAACTTATTTGGAAGGAAGCAAGTGTGTAACAGAACACTTATGCACTGGCTGTGAATATGGTTATGAGTGTTCTTTAATATGGAAAGAGCAAGGAACAGATGTTTCAGGCATAGCGGACAAAACAAAGGTTTACTCTGAAAAAGAACCAGAAGACGGGGCGTGTACTTAAAAACCCTTAGCGGGAAAACTGTTTTATGCTTCTGAAAAACTGCAGTTATATTATAACCCAGAACCCTAAACGGGAAATACTCAGAAATGCCGATGTCCTTATAGAAGAGAACAGAATTGCGCAAATAGGCAAAAACCTCAAAGATGAGGAAATGATTGATTGCTCTGGAAAAATCTTGATGCCTGGCTTAATCAATACTCATACTCATTTGGGCATGCATTCGCTTAAGGGAAAAAGCGACGAAGCGGAATTGTTCGACTGGTTAAAATCAATTTCTAATGAAGAAGCCAAACTTACCCCGAAAAAAACCTACGAAAACACTCTTGATGGGCTGAGGGAAGCAATCAGATTTGGAACCACGACTATTTATGATTCTTATAAATTTTCAGACGCGAGATTGGAGGCTTTTGAGGAAGCAAAAGTAAGAGGAGTTATTTCTTCAACAGTGAATAATGCAGAAACTTTAAAAGATTCAAAAAAATTTCTTTCGGGATTAAAAAGCAAGTTAGTTAAAGGCGCAATAGCTGCAAATTCAATCTGCAACTGCGATGAAGAAACCCTGAAAAAAGTTATTGAGTTCAGCAATTCAAAAAAACTCCTCAGAAGAATTCATGTAGGAGAAACAAGAAAAGAAAGATATGATATTTTACAGCAAAAAGGAAAACTGGCAATTGAGTACCTTGATTCAATAGGTTTTCTTGGAAAAAACTGTCTGCTTGTCCACTGTATCTGGATTACCAAAGGAGAGATAAGAAAAATTGCAGGAAAAAAAGCTAAGGTTTCACATAATCCTGTTTCCAATATGAAACTTGCTTCAGGAGGAGTAATGCCACTTGTGGAAATGCTGGAAGAAAACATTACTGTAGGTTTGGGAACAGACAGTGTTGCCAGCAATAACAATCTGGACATGTTTGAGGAAATGAAAACTGCTGCTTTGCTTCACAAACACCACAAGTGGAATCCAAAAGCAATCACTTCTCAACAGATACTTGACATGGCAACAATAAAAGGAACAGAATGCCTGATGCTTGATGATATCGGTTCGATTGAAAAGGGAAAAAAAGCTGATTTAATAACGCTTGATATTGAGCATAATTTAAAACCGATTAATGACGTGATTTCTTCGGCAGTTTATTCAGCCAATGGATTAAATGTTTCTGATGTTATAATTGACGGAAAAATAAGAATGGAAAAAAAATCACTTCTTTTTTAGTTCGGCTTTTAAAATCTGTAAAGTACCGGAATATTCATCAACCATTATTTTTTTTGTTTTTACAAGAAGTATTTTCTTTTTGAAAATAGGTCCATCAACAACAAGGCTTTCGTATTCCCCGCCTTCTCCGCCGACATGAAAGCCTATTTTTCTGTTCAATTCCAGGAACTGTTCAAACGTTTTTTTATTTATTTTTTTTCCCAAAAAATCTTTTCCTAAACCCTGAGATGCCACTCCCGCAATCCTCACATCAAAACCCAGAGAAATTATTTCCGAAAGCAATTGTTCCTGCTTTTTATGCCAGAGCGGAGCAAAGCATTTCAAACCCAAAGCATGGCAAACCCTGTTAACCCTTTCCTGCTGATAATCAGATAATAAAGCACCTACACAAACCCCTGTGATTTTATACTTGGCTTTTGCCTTTTTCAGTGCTTTTTCCAAATCAATTAATTCTTTTTCTTTTTCCCCTTTGGTTTCCTGCAAGATAATTGGAATTCCGATTGCTTCTGACTGCAGCTCAGCCATTTCAATGGCAGGAGTATGAAACATCCAACTTTGATTATTCTCGGATTTTAAGGAAATTAAACACTTTACATCCCAACCCTGCTCTAAATAATAATAAAGCGTGAATACTGAATCTTTACCCCCGGAAAATAAGACCCCCAACATAATCAAATTCGCGGGAAAAGAATTAATAATCAAAAGGGTAAGGAAACTAAACTTTCTTTGGAAAAAAAAGCAATATTAACACTCCAACATAATTTTAAATTTCAAAGGCACAATACTTACAGATTGGATTAGGATGGATTTCCCGAAAAAAAACAATAGTGGGGGGAAAAGAATGCATCTGAATAATTAAAGGGCATGGGTGCAGTCAAACGACTGCAGGGCGGGAGAAATAAGTTTCATGCGTTTTAACAAAAACCATTTTAAAAAGAACAGCTCTATTTCTATCAATTAAAACCAACAACGGGGGATTTTGTAATGGGATACGAAAAAGATTTGCTTATTTTGCCTTTTGATCACAGAGGTTCACTTTTAAAAAAATTATTTGGAATTGAAAACCGAGATCCGTCTCCAGAAGAAGCAGAGAAATATTCAGACTTAAAATACATGGTTTATGAAGGCTTTTTGAAATCTTTGGAGGAAGGGGTTTCAAAAGAAACAGCGGCAATTCTGGTTGATGCCCAATTCGGAATGAAAATAATAGAAGATGCAAAAAGCAAAGGCATAATGGTTGCGATGCCAACAGAAAAATCAGGCCAGAAAGAATTTGATTTTGATGAACCTGATTTCAAAGCACACATTCAAAGAGTCAATCCTGCTTTTGTAAAAGTTCTTGTGAGAATGAATCCTGAAGGGGATTCTAAATTGAATAAAAGACAACTTGAAAGATTAAAAAAAGTAAGCGATTATTCTCATAAAATTGGAAAGAAATTTATTTTCGAATTATTGGTTCCTGCAGAACCAAAACAGGAAAAAGAATTTGGAGAAAAATATGATTTAGAATTAAGACCTAAATTAATGGTTAAAATAATAAAAGAAATTCAAGATTTTGGTGTTGAACCAGATGTGTGGAAACTTGAGGGAGTTTCAAAACAAGAGGATTCAGATGCACTAGTTGCACAATGCAAAGCAAATGGCAGAACATCAGGAATAATTACTCTCGGAAGAGGAGAGGACGCTGAAAAAGTAAAAGAATGGCTAAAAGTAGGTGCTAAAAGCAAAGGCATAATTGGTTTTGCAGTGGGCAGAACGGTTTTCTGGGAACCAATGAAAGCGCTTAATGATGGAAGCATTTCAAGAGAAGAGGCAATCCAAAAAGTTTCTGATAATTACAAAGCACTTGTTGATTTGTGGAACAGAGAAAGAATTTAGATTCTTTTACTTCAAATACTTTTCAGCCAACTGAATTTCTTTTTTCCCGCCCAAATAAAGCGGAGTTCTTTGAGAAAGAGAAATTGGTTTTATTTCATGCAATGGTTGTTTTCCATCAGAACTAAAACCTCCGGCTTCTTTAGCAAGCAAAGCCATTGGGTTTCCTTCAAAAACCAACCTTAATTTTCCCTCAGGGCTATTTTTCAAACCAGGATAACAGAACACTCCGCCATAATCCAAAATCTGATTAAAATCAGGAACAAAACCCCCAGAAAATCTTAACTTATAACCCTGATTTTCCAAATCAGAAATAAATTTCAAATGTTTTGGACTCCAGTCTTTTCTCAAGCCCCCTGAACCATAAATTTTCCCCTCACTTGGAATCACAATATTTTCTCTTCTAAGCTCAAATTTATTTCTTCCGTTTAAAACAAATTCATGAACCCCGTTTTTTGCAGTATAAACGAGACTTGTCAACGGACCATAAATAATGTACATTGCCCCATCCATTTTGGAACCTTTTTCCATTACATTTCCCTCATTAAAAAAACCCGCAATCGTTCCAACCGCCAGATTTGTTTTTATAAGAGAACTGCCATCAAGAGGATCAAGAGTAACTCCATATTCCCCTTTTGATTTAATAATCTCAACAATCTCATCCTGCTCTTCAGAAGCAACGGTTCTGACAACTCTTGATCGCTCCATGGCTTTCAAAAACACCTGGTCCGCATACTTATCAAGTTCCATCTGCTGTTCTCCATAAATATTACTGGTTTCAGACAAGCTGGAATGAGTCAAAAATGCTTTTTGCACAAGCTTGCTCTTCTCAGCAATAGCAACCATTATTTTGGCCATATCCCTGTCAACAGCCTCTTTTCTTAAATGCTCTTTAAAAAACATCAAAACACCTACTAATTAGAAATTAGAAATGAATAAAAAAAGAGCTTTAATTAGAATTTAACATGAAGCACAAAAAACCCAAAATATTAGTCATTGGAACAGGCGGAACAATAAGCGCTAAACCTCACAACGGCGCATACAAATACGGAGAATCAACTCAGGAAGAAGTCATAAATATGATACCTGAATTAAGAGAACGCTTCGACATAGACACCACTAACCTTTTCAGAATGGACAGTGCAGATATGGAACCCGCACACTGGCTGACACTTGCAAATACTATTTATTATAAAATGAAAGATTATGATGGCATAGTAGTATCAATGGGAACAGATACCATGCATTATGCGGATACTGCAACCGCATTCCTTATTCAAAATAACAATATTCCTATTGTTTTCACAAGCTCATTAATTGACCCCACTCAAATTAACACTGATGCAAAAAGAAATTTGAAAAATGCAATTTATGTTGCGGCAACAGCAGACATTGCAGAAACAATTGTTGTTTTTAACGGAAACATTCTAAGAGCAACGCGAACAAAAAAAGTAAACGCTTCCGAGTTCGATGCTTTCAGGGGTTCTAATAACCTGCCACTTGGAAGAATAGAATATTTAATAAAATTCAACAAAACGCATAAAAAAAGATCAAATAACAAACCAAAATTATACACTAAATTAGAAACACAAATAGGAATGATAAAAGTTTACCCGGGCTATAACGGAGAAAGACTAAAAAGAAGCGTCGATTATGGTTTGAAAGGAATTATTCTGGAGGGGTTTGGATTAGGAAATCTTCCTTTAATGAATAATTCTATGAAAGACGCAATAAAATACGCAAACAAAAAAAACGTACCAATAATAATTACAAGCGACTGTTTTGTGGGACGGAACTGGAGAGAACTTTACAAAGCAGACATAGGCGCAAGATTAAAAGGACTAAAAGTTATTCCAGTGTATGATATGCTGACAGAAACAGCATATGTAAAATTAATGTGGGTATTAGCTCAGACTCAGGAATTTTCAGAAATAAAAAAAATGATGCAGAAAAATTATTGCGGCGAAATATCTGATGATTTAACCATAAAAAAAGTGATTTAACTTGGATTGGAAAACATTTCTCAAAAAAAATAAACTGGAAGAAGGACAGCTCGTAAAAGTAACCGGCGAAAAACAAGAACAAACAGGAAACATTATACCAAGTTCCGGCAAAGACAAGGAAATTCTCAGATTAAAATTAAGCTCAGGGTATAATATTGGAATTAAAATTTCTGAAAAACTGAAAGTTGAAAAACTTGAAGGAAGCAAAAAAGTAAGCAAAGGAAAAAAAACAGAAACCAAACAAAAACCAGACCTGCCAAAAATTGCTATTTTGCATACTGGGGGTACAATCGCTTCCCGCGTGGATTACAGATCAGGTGCTGTTTATTCTTCCTTTAACCCAAATGATTTGCTCGCAATGTTTCCTGAATTAATGGACATTGCAAATTTCTCCTCAAAACTCATTTCCAACATGTGGAGCGATGACCTTAGGTTTACTCATTTTGAAGCAATAGGAAAGGCAGTCAAAAAGGCATACGAGGATGGCGCAGAAGGAATCATTCTCGGAATGGGAACCGACAACATGGCGGTTGCATCAGCCGCAATGGCATTTGTATTAGAAAAATGCCCGATTCCTGTTATTTTTGTAGGAGCCCAAAGAAGCAGTGATAGGGGGTCTAGTGATGCCGCAATGAATCTTATCTGTGCGGCTACATTTATTACCAAAACAGATTTTGCAGGAGTCGCAATCTGCATGCATGAAAACACTTCCGATGAAAAATGCGTTATTCTTCCAGCCTGCAAAACAAGAAAACTTCATTCTTCACGCAGAGACGCCTTCAGAACAGTTAATGATATCCCAATTGCACTCGTGGATTATAAAAGTAAGAAGATTGAGTTTTTGAAAAAAGATTATGAAAGAAAAAACAAAGATAAAATGATTATCAAACCGAAGTTCGAAGACAAAACAGGATTATTAAAAATTCACATTAACATGTTTCCTGAACAGTTCGAGTTTTTCACAAAAGGAAAATACAAAGGATTAGTGATTGAAGGAACCGGTTTGGGTCATACTCCTGGACATAATCCTGACGGCACTTTAAAAATTCACGAAAAGTTTTTTCCCGCAATAAAAAAACTCATTGATTCAGGATGTGTTGTTGTAATGACCACAACCACTTTGTTCGGCAGGGTTCACATGCACGTGTATGATAAAGGAACTGATTTGGTCGCACTCGGAGTAATTCCCGGACAGGACATGCTCCCCGAAACAGCATTCGTAAAACTCGCATGGCTGCTTGGAAATTATAAACAAAAAGAAGTTCAAGGATTAATTGCGAAAAATTTGCGCGGAGAAATCAGCGCATCAATTCCTTACGAAGAAAAATTTGCTGAAGGAATTATTCCTTCGGCTCAGTAACTTCACCAGCATAACTTGTTTTCATTGCTTTTCGGAAATCCTCAATGCTTGAGCAAAGGCCATTGCCTATCAACCATCTGACTTTCACATCAACAGCAACATCAGTGTGATTATAGCACGCAACCCCGCCTGCATTTAATGCTTCAAGCCCGACTTCATAAGAAGTTGAACTGGCACTTCCCCCTATAAATTTAGTGGTTATAAATATAGGAGTTAGATAATCTTGTGTTGCCTGCTTTATTGCAGGAAGCAAACTGTATTCCCCTTCATTGCAAACATTGCCATCCCCTAACGATTTCAGAATCATTGCACCAACACCGCCGTTTGTTATGAAACCCAAAAGCAGTCCTGGCTCAAGACCAGGGTTTAACTCAAAACTAATAACCCCTCTCCCAAACTTCGGCACAATATTAAGTTTTCCGTTTGCGTTTTTTTTCATTTTTACAAACTCAGTTTTCAAATGAACCCCTTTGCCATCAATCAGACCGACTTTAGGATATGAAGGGGAATCAAAAGCGTCAAAATCTTTCTCGCTTCTCTTAATTACTCTTGAACCAAGAAACACGTTGTCCCAAAAATTCACCAGCACATCGGCAATTCCAAATTCCATTGCCTGAGCAAGAACTTTGAACAGGTTCTCCAGATTGAATTTTCCATCGCCACCAGGCTCATAAATCGGAGTCTGCGAGCCAGTAATACAAATTGGAATCCTGAGGCCGCTGTTATTCGGTTCTTTTCCATGCAATGCCAATGCAAGAGCAGTTGCCGTGTAAGCTAAAGTATCAGTGCCGTGGGCAATTCCTATTGCGTCATAGCCGTCAGAGTCCTGTGCTTTTTTAACACGAAAAATGAGTTTCTCCCAGTCATTAGGAGTCATGTTTGAGCTGTCTTTTCCAGAAAAAAATTCAAAATCAATGTCCAGTTTTTTAACCTGCTTAAGATCCTTCAAAATAGGCTCACATGCAACTTTGAACTGTTCAGTATTTTTTGGAGGAACAAGAACAACATCAGCACCCCTCTTTTCAGAATTCATGCCGATAGTTCCGCCATTATAAATGAATAAAATTTTCTTATTTGTCATCACTGTACCCCCTATAATGAAACAATATAAAGTCGCTTAAATAATATATGCTTGGATTTTATAAAAATATATCCCGAAAAATATAGAAAATTATACCAAAAACAGCAATATTTATTAATAAAATGGAATATTATTCCATAATGGAAATAGATAGAAAAGACAGGCAAATAATAGAAGAACTGATAAATAACAGCAGACAGACAGTAGGGCAATTAAGCAAAAAAATAGGTTTGCCTCCAACCACAATCCACAACAGGATAAAACGACTTGAAAAAAACGAAGTTATCACAAATTATTCAGTCAACCTCAATTATAAAAAACTCGGAAGACCAATAATGGCTTTTGTAGGGATTATCGTTAATTATAATATTGAAGGGAAAAAAATAAAGCAAGCAGAATTGGCAAAGGAAATTAAAAAAATTGAAGGCGTGACAGAAGTTACTATCCTTGCGGGGGGAACAGACATAATTGCAAAAGTACTTGCAAAAGATATTCAAGACCTTAATGAACTTGTAACGGAAAGGCTAAGAGAAATCGATGGTGTGGACAAAACCCAAACCATGATCGTATTGAAACAAGTTTAGGGCTTTCGTTTCCAAAAAGTTTTTTCTGCCTCTTTTTCAGCTGCAAATAATAACTTATTAATTTTACCTACACCATACCAATTTTCTGCAGTCAATAACTTTCCGTGTATAGCAGAATAATTTACTCTCGAGTTTCTTTTTATATAATCCGGATGGAACCCCCTCACAAACCCCTCTAAATCGTGAATATTGGTTAAGGATAAATCGTCGCGAGTTTTACCAACTGATTTTAGTGCCCGTGAAACTATTCCTTTGACTCTTGTTTCTTGGTCAGGGGCCAAAAAACGTTCAGGGTTCATTTTTCTATTATAACTCCGTATTTTTGCGTCGGCTTCCCTTGCGACAGTCTTTCGTGCAGCAGCAACCGCTTTCTTATGCGTTTCCTGAAGTTTTTTTGCAGCACTGGAGATGCGCTTTGTAGCCATGAAAACAATACGACCAAACACATATTTAAATTTGAGTAAAAAAAACAAATCCTAAAAATAAGATTTTAAGCAAACCGCTTATAAGACAAATGTCTCATTCTGTTTTTATGAAACATCCAAAAAAAGATGTAATTATTAAATTAAAAAAAATCCTGAAAGAAAACCCTCATGGTTTGTGGGTGCGGGAAATTGC
>JANLGZ010000041.1 GCA_024653905.1 archaeon | reverse complement strand
ATCCCCCGATTAAGAGAGGGGTAAGATCACCCCCAAAAATCACTTGGCCTTTTTCGTTCAACATTTCACCTATTGTTTAAATAAATTGTTTCTGTGTTTAAATGTTTCCTTTCCAACAACGTTCTAAAAGTATCTCCCTTCAAATCCATCTTAGAATATATTTGTTCGCCTTGAAGGGAATGTGAATTAGATTGGTTTTGTTCATTGGTTTTTGTACCATTTTTCGTATTGCTTGTGGGTTCCGATGAACTGGATTTTTTTTATCCTGTTTTCGGAATCAGTTTTTATTGCGATTCTGTATTGTCCGGTTTCTTCAACTTGATATTTTGAAGAATGAAGCCCTCTTGCCTGCAATGGCTGTTTCATTTGGTTCAATTTTTTTAGGATTTGTTCTTTAACACTTTTGTCAAATTTTTTGAAATGTGCATCCCAGTCCGGAATAAATTCCAGTTTCCATGGTTTTAATTCCAACACATTCACCTGTATTTTGAGAGTGCCTCTTCCTCGTTTAGGTATTTAAGCCCATTCCTTTTCATTTCTTTTTCCTGTTGTTCAATTTTCCTTCCAACCATTTCAAGTTCAATGTCCTTGATTAGATTGTATTCTTTGTTGAGTGCGAATATGCCCATTCTTATTGCGTCGGTTTTTGACCTTGCAAGACCCAATTCAACCGCCTTATCCAGAATTACTTCGGGAACGCCTTCAAACTGCAAAGTAGTCCTCATACAAAATACCTCCATTTATGCATTAATTATGCATCAAAACACTATAAAAATGTGCTGTTTAACATCATTAAAGAAGAACGTAACCGGTGGAGAGAATATATTTGTTGCTCTTGAAGGGATGCAGAAATAGAATGGTGTTGGAATTAATTTTTTGCGAAACAGTAGGGGGTTTCAATAATTTAATCCTGTACAGAACGGCTTTGTAGAAATCATTTATAAATGAATTTTTGATTGGGGATTTTGTTTGATTTGCATAGGTCTAAATTCAGGATCATGTAATTTCATAATTGCCAACTACAATTGTTACAAGTTATCTCTTTTAACTATATGCGTTAGTGTTGAAGGGAAATTTAAATCAAAAACCAGATAATCATTACATCTTATATAAATGGTTTTCTGAAACTTTGCATAGTTCTAAAGTTATTTACGTGAATCGGTTAAGTTTGTTTTGAATTTTTGTTTGCCTGCTGATAAAATTATAATTAAAAGAACCCAGAACAGAATCGGAAAAATTGAACCAAAATCATTTGCTGTAAAAAAAGCAATTGCGCTTATTGCCATTATAAAAAAAATTACTGTGCCTATTGCGAGCTTAGAAAAGATACCTGAGAGCTCTTCATTGTTGTTTGTTATAATTTCTTTTTCGGTGCTGTTCATGTTTTTCATCAGGTCTTCTAAACTGTTCACTGAGTGAATATTCGAAAATAGTGCCTCTAATGAATCTCGTGGTTTTTCCGTGTTTAGTTCGTCTGAAGAATCGTATTTTTCTCTGTATTTGTTGATGAAAAGTTTTGCTGCGTCTTCGTTTTGGTAATTTTCAATTGGCTGGCTTGTAACCTGAATGCTGTCGCCTATATCTTTTACTTTAAATGAGCTTGTTGCTTTGTATTTTGTTTCTTCCGGCATCTCTCCTAAAAGTCTTGAGAGCCAGCCCACAAAATCACTTCATTGGATTAAGCAGTTTTGAAATTGATTTGTTTTCATTAGTGCATCTGATTGCTTCGGCAAGCAAAGGCGCTACTGAAACAACAGTTACTTTTTTGGTTTTTGTTTTCAAAGGAATGCTGTTTGTTACAATCACTTCTTTGAATGCGCTTTTTTCAATTTTTTCTAAACAATTTCCTGCAAACACCGCATGGCTTGCAATTCCATAAACTTCTTTTGCACCTCTGTCCATTACGGCTTTTGCGGCATTAACAATTGTTCCGCCGGTGTTAATTTCATCATCGACTATAATTGCAATTTTTCCTTTAACATCCCCAATAAGATTCATTACTTCGCTTTCATTTGGTTTTGGTCTTCTTTTATCAATAATTGCAAGACTGGCATCTAATCTTTTTGCAAAAGCCCTTGCTCTTTTTGATGACCCGACATCAGGAGAAACAACAACAAGGTTTTTGAGTTTTTTCTTCTTGAAAAACTTTACAAGAGTTCCTGAAGCATACAAAAAATCAGCTCTTATATCAAAGAATCCCTGAATCTGGTCAGCGTGCAAATCCATTACTATAACCGCGTGGGCTCCTGCTGTCTGTAAAAGTTCTGCAACAAGTTTTGCGGTTATTGGTTCTCTATCGCGGGCTTTTCTTTCCTGTTTTGCATAACCATAAAATGGGATAATGCAGGTTATTCTTTCTGCCGCTGCTCTTTTTGCGGCATCAATCATAATTAAAAGTTCCATTAAATTATCATTAACGGGATTTGATGTGCTCTGGATTAAATAAACATCTTTTCCTCTGATGGTTTCGGTGTAATTAACATAATTTTCCCCGTCTGCAAATTTTTTTAGTTCAATTTTGCCAAGGGGCATTTTCAGATAAGTCGCTATTTCTTTTGCGAGTTCAGGGTTGCTTGATCCTGAAAAAATAGCCAATTCTCTTTTTGTCATGTTTTTGTTCTCCTCAATTAACTATGTGTGTAAGTTTTATATATGTGTTTTCCTGCTCAGATTTAAACCTTTTTTGGGTCTAATTTTTTGCATGAACCTGAATGAAAGAACAATTGTTAGAAAAAACCTTTTTTTCTCGCTTCCAGATGTGCTTGTTTCTGGCATTGTTAATCCAAAGCTTTCAAAGCTTAAAGTAAGTAAGCTTTTCTCTTTCCTGAAACCGCTGGAAGAACAGGGCTTAATCAGTCTTTATCTTATTGTTGGGCAGGATGAAAAAACAGCGGTTAAAAAAATTAATGAGTTTGGGATTGATAAGTTTTTCAGAAAAGAAAACATGTTTTTTGTTACTCCTGGATATATTAAAGAAAAAGAAGAAATTGACAGGGAAAGACATCTCGCGAATCTTGATAAGGATGCTGGTTTTGTAGATGAGTTTTTCAAACAGCGCGTGCTAATGGATCTTGTAGCTGAAGGAAAAATAACAAGAGAAGATTCCGCTCTTATCTGCCATGATATTTGGTTTGATGGTTTTTACTGTATGCGTTTTTCTGGGGTTGATTTTTTTATTGTGAATGAAAGCATCAGTGAAAGAAACAATCCTTTGCCTGAAAAAATCACGGGTCTGAATTATGTGAAGCTTAATGATTCCGATTTTAAAAAAATACTTGCAGATAAGTTCCCGCGGTCTGATTTGCGTTTTTTGGAAACTTATATTTTTAACAAATTAAAACTTGAATTGTTTGAGGGTACCAAAATAGATTCTTTGGTAAAAAAAAGCGTTATTGGAGAAAAGCCGAATTAGGGGGGTTACAAAAACCTTAATATATTCTTTTCTGCTTATTTAATAATTGATTCAAAATGAAAATTGAAAATGTAAAAGCAAGGCAGGTTTTGGATTCCCGGGGAAACCCTACTGTTGAGGCAGAAATTTCAACTTCTAAGGATTCTTTCAGGGCAATAGTTCCTAGTGGTGCTTCTACCGGAAAGCATGAAGCTCTTGAAATGCGTGATGGTGAAAAAGCTTATTCTGGAAAAGGTGTTCTCAAAGCAGTTTCAAATGTGAATTCATTTATTGCAAAGGAAATTAATGGAAAAAAATTTGCTTCTCAGAAAGAACTTGATTCTGCATTGCTTTCTCTTGATGGCACGGAAAACAAGTCAAAGTTAGGTGCTAATGCTTTGCTTGGTGTTTCAATGGCTTTCACAAGGGCTTTGGCGGTTGAAAATAATCTTGAATTGTTCGAGCAGATTGGTGAAATTTCCAAAAACAAAAATTTTGTGCTTCCAGTTCCACAATTGAATGTTTTGAATGGCGGAAAGCATGCTGGAAAAGAAAGCGATATTCAGGAGCACATGTTATTTCCAATTGGTTTTGATTCTTTCAGTGAAGCTCTGCAGGCAGGAACAGAAACTTATCACTTATTGAAAAAGAAATTAAAAGCAAAGTATGGGGCACAGGCTACTTTGCTTGGAGATGAAGGCGGTTTTGTTCCCCCTATAGGTAATGTCAATGACAGATTAGAGTTAATGCTTAGTGCGGTTGAGGAAGCAGGTTATGCTGGGAAAATAAAAATCGGTTTGGATTGTGCTTCTTCGGAATTTTTAAATAACGGAAAATATTCAGTTGGAGAAAAAACTTTTTCTTCAGGGGAATTAGTTGATTTTTATGCAGAATTAGTTGACAAGTTTGATATTGTTTCCATTGAAGACGGCATGGGCGAGGATGACTGGGAAGGCTGGTCTGCATTAACTAAATCGCTCGGAGAAGCGATTCAAATTGTTGGTGATGATTTACTTGTTACTAATGTTACCAGGATAAAAAAAGCACTTGCTGAAAAATCCTGTAATTCTTTGCTTTTGAAAGTTAATCAGATTGGCACTGTTACTGAGGCTATTGATGCTTCAAATCTTGCGAAGAGTAATGATTGGAGTGTTGTTGTTTCTCACAGGTCAGGAGAAACAGAAGATGCTTTCATTTCTGATTTGGTTGTTGGTTTAGGGACAGGCCAGTCGAAATTCGGTGCAACTGCCAGAAGTGAAAGAATCGCAAAATACAATCAGCTCCTTAGAATTGAGGAAAAGCTCAATGAAAGCGGTTCTTGTGTTTTCGGCGGGAAAACATTCTAAAATCCTTTTTTGGGGCTTACTTTAACATTTATTAATATAAATAACCATATTTTTGGAGTTTAAAAAGGTTTTTTGTTTATGGTGTCACTTGAAACAAACATTATTATTTTAGTGGTTCTTATCGCGCTTTCCGGTTTTTTTTCTTCCGCAGAACTCGCAATTTTTTCCATCAGTAAAGTTAAAATGAGAAAAATCGTTTCTTCAGGAAAAAGAAATGCTTTGCTTCTTCAGGACCTTAAATCAAAACCCCAGACTTTATTGAATACTATATTAATCGGAAATAATCTTGTTAATGTGAGTGCAGCTTCTCTTGCAACAGCAGTTGCTTTGGAAACTTTTCCGAGCGATTATGGAATTGCCATTGCCACTGCAATAATCACTTTGGCTATTCTTATTTTTGGAGAAATAACTCCGAAATCACTTGCCTTAAAACATAATGAGGTCATTGCGCTTAGTGTTTCGCCTGTTCTGAAATTACTTTCAACAATTTTCATGCCTTTTATAATTGTTCTGAATAAAATAACTGGTTTTTTCACCAAAATTATTGGAGGAGAAAAAAGTCCTGATGCTCTTACTGAGGAAGAGGTCAAAACAGTTGTTTCATTAGGGGCTGAGGAAGGTGCTATTCAGAAAGAAGAAAAGGAAATGATTCACCGAATTTTCAGGCTGAATGATATTACTGTTGAGGATGTTATGACTTCTCGTTCTGAAATTGTGAGTGTTGAATCAGGAATAAAAATAAGTTCTATTGATAAAAAACTTTTACGTGAACACTCAAGGCTTCCGGTTTACAAAGATGATTTGGATGAAGTATTAGGGATTTTCCACGTAAGGGATTTTATTAGTTATACAAAAAAAGACCAGTCTACGATTACTGTTGATAAACTAATGAGGCCTGTTCCTTATGTTTTTGCTAACAAAAAAATTGACAAACTTATGAAAGAATTTCAAAAAAGCAAAACACATATGGCAATTGTTGTTGATGAATATGGTGGAACCATTGGTTTAGTTACTATTGAGGATATTTTAGAAGAGATTGTTGGAGAAATTATTGATGAAACTGATGTGGAACCAAAAATCAAGAAAATAAATCCGAATGAGTTTGTTGTTGAGGGGCAGGTTCCTTTAGAACTGCTGAATAAAGCTATTAAAGTTACTTTTAAATGTGAGGAATTTGATACTGCTGCCGGTTTGGTTATTGAGACAATGGACAAAGTTCCAAAGGAAAAAGACGAGATTATAATCAACAGTGTAAAATTTGTGGTTGAAAAAATGGATGGTCCAAGAATAGAAATTTTAAGAATTTTCAAATAAAGTCTTAATATCAAAACAGTTTCTGTTGCTTATGCTCTAATCCCTTGATTTTTGCTTTTTCTTTTTCATTTGGAGTTAATTCAAAATCAAGTTTAGAAAATTCCAACCCTAATTGTTCAAGTAATTCGCGTGCGTTTTTTCTTATATCTGGTGCGAGTAAAATTCCTCTTGCTTTTTTCCCCTTCATATTTTCAACTTCTTTCATGTATCTGTGCAGTTGAGTAACACTTGCAAAATCCGCCTGTCTTCTTTTCAATTCAATAACCACAAAATTTCCATCTTTATCCTCGGCAATAATATCAGCAATTCCTTTTCGAAATTGCTGCTGCTGATTAACTGGTTTCAAACCCGCTTCAATCATTGAGAGATCCTGCATTAAAAGTTCGTTCAAATCCCTTTCAGAACCACTTAACCTAAGCTCATTAGTTGCTTCAATTTCATATCTTTTAATATCCTGTATATTTTGGAAAGTAATTGTGAGTTTTTCTGCAGGTTTTTGTTTGTTAGCTTTAACAACAAGAGTTCCATCAACAAGTTCACACCCAATTCTTGTATTAACCCTGTAATTAGTTGGTTTTACTAATCTATTTTGGTGAATTGCGATTGAACCGTCTCCTTTAATCAGAACAAGTCTTTTTCCTTTTGGTAATTTTGATGTGGCTCTTCCCAAATAATCCACAAAGCAGTTTCCAACCAAAATAAGCATATCCTGATTAATTATGCCTTTTTCAATTTCGTCTTTAGCATTATCTAACTCTATCATCTTTGCTCGCTATCCCAATAATTTATTTATAATATTGTAAGTTTAAAATTATTAAAAGCCTAACCTAAATTCAACCAAATACTTATTAACTTCGGTTTCTAAAATCTGTAATGAAAAAACCCATGTATTACTTAGTTGTAGCAACAACCCTTGATGGGTTTATTGCTCGATCGCCTGGTCAAATAAGTACTGATTGGACTAGCCCTGAGGATAAAGTGCATTTGCATAAAATGGAAGACAAAGCTGATGTTCTGCTTCTTGCAAGTAAATCTTACAATCTTGTAAAAGAGCGCTTAAAAAAGTTTAATTGTATTGTTCTCACAAGAAAAGTTAATGGCATTAAAGAAGAAAGCAAATTTCTTACTTATATAAATCCTGCAAAATCAGACCTTGATGAATACATCAGAAAAAAATTATATAAAAAAGTCTGTGTTTTAGGTGGAAGAGTTGCTTATAATTTTGTTCTTGAAAAAGGTTTTATTGATGAAATTTATTTAACCATAGAACCTGTTGTTTTTGGGGATGGAATCGGTTTTTTCAATAAAGAAGTTCCTTTGAAGCACTTTAATCTTGTTTCTGCAAAAAAACTGAATGCTAACGGTTCATTGCTGTTGCATTACAAAAGAAATGAATAAATACCAGTTTTCCCTTTCTATTTGTATGCATTCACACGAATTCAGGGCTTATGCAAATTCATTTTTAGTGTTTTTGTTTTTTCTTACTTTTAATATTTTTACTAATGATTTTTTGCTTTTAAAAAACATGAGCAAGGCTTCTGCTGTTACAGCAACAATTTTGATTGCAATAACTCTGCTTTTAGGTCCGCTTTCAAGATTTTTTCCTAAACAATTCAGGTATGATCTTGTTTACAGAAAACCTCTTGGTTTAGCTGGTTTTGGTTTTGCAGTTATTCATGCAACAATTGTTTTCTTTAACACTTATAATACTGATTTGTTTTACATTTTTTCAGAGTCAAATCCAAATTTTATTCCTGTTGTTTATGGAACAGTTGCTTTATTGATTTTAATTGCTTTAGCATGTACATCTGCTCCAAAATCAATTAAGAATATGGGCTTTGAGAAATGGAAAACATTCCAAAGAACAGGATATATTGCTCTTATTTTTGTTATTTTGCATTTTGCTTCTTTAGGAAATGGTTATTTCCTCAAATCAACTATTGGAAAAACCGTGTTTGCTCTTGCTTTAATAGCTCTTGTTTTCAAGGCTATTTCAATAATTCTTAAAAAACAGAAGATGCATTCATCCAAGGAAATAGAGCATTTGACGAAACTCTGACTTGACCCAAAACGCTTTTAATACTCTCTAACTCCTGTTTTATCATATGCATGAATCGATTGTTTTTGAGAAAGAGCTTGCGGATGAAGCGAAAAGATTGTATGTTAATCTGAAACATTTAGAGTACTCCATGAATGAATGTTTAATGTTTGCTCCTTTAACTCTTAAAATTAATAAATTGAAAAAAGAAAAAAACGCTGTTATTCTTGCACATAATTATCAACGGCCGGAAATATTATTCGGAATAGCTGATTTTACAGGGGATAGTTTTGCTTTAAGCAAGAATGCAATGGAAACCAATGCTGATATTATTCTTTTTTGCGGTGTAAAATTCATGGCAGAAACAGCAAAAATACTTAATCCTGAAAAAAAAGTCCTGATTCCTTCTTTAGAGGCGGGCTGTTCTCTTGCGGATGAAATAACCGCGCAGGATGTGAAGAACTTAAGGTCAAAATACCCGAATCTTCCGGTGATTACTTATATTAATACTCCTGCTGATGTAAAAGCTGAAAGTGATGTTATTTGTACAAGTGCTAATGCTTTGAAAGTTATTGAAGCAATGAAAGAAGATGAGGTTATTTTTGTGCCTGATATGTTCATGGCCAGAAATTTACAGAATCAAACAAAGAAAAAAATCCATTATTGGAATGGCAAATGTATTGTGCATGAACAGTTTACTCCTGAACAGGTTACTGAATACAAAAACCAGTTTCCTGAAATGAAAGTACTTGCTCATTTGGAATGCATGCCTGAGGTTATAGCGCTTTCTGATCTTGCTGGCGGAACCAGTGATATGTATAATTATATTAAAAATTCTGATGCTGAAAAGTTCATGCTTGTAACTGAATGCGGAATGAGTGATTTGTTAAGAGCTCGTTTTCCTGAAAAGCAATTCATTAATCCCTGTTCAGTTTGTCCTTACATGAAAAAAATCCATTTAGATAATACTCTTGTTTCGTTGGAAGAGGAAAAATTCGAAATCACTGTTGAAAAAGAAATTGCTGAAAAAGCAAAAAAAGCATTAGACCGAATGATTGAAATCGGGAAATGAAACTTAAGGAAATATAGTGCTTAAATTATTAATAAAGTGAATTCTCATTCTGAATCTTTTTAATCAAATCAAAAGCACTCATTCCCGCAAGCGAACTCGTTTTCGGGTTTTTGGAAGGGGCTGCTTCTACTTTAATTGTAAATTTTCCAAAGCTTCCTTTAGCAATAATTGTGTGAGTATTAGCCTGTGTTTTTGGATCGCTTATAATCCTTACTTTTGTTTTATCAAAACCGATTCCATTAAGGGAGAGTGTTGCCGAAACATTCACGTTCTTTGGGTAAAGTCTGCATGCTTCTCTTGCGTTTCCGTCAAACAAAACAGTTTCTTTTTTATCTTCCCTTCCGAAACCGTGTGGATTTTTTCTTGTTTCAAGTTCAGCTGATTCAAGCTGTTCTTTCACTGCGCTGATTCCATCTAATCCTATAATGGCTCCGCTTGGAACAAAAAATTTTGTGTTATTTTTTTTACAAAGTTTTATTATTTTTTCTTCCATTTCTTTTTCCGCCAAAGCAGATACACTCATAATCAAAAAATTTGTCTGTGAAAGAACTTTTTCCGCAAATGTTTTCACTGCTTCGAAACCTGCGGCTTCTACAACTAAATCAGGGTGTTTTTCAAGCAACTCTTCAATCGAATTAACAGTTGTTTTTGTTTTATCAACATCGAATACTCCAATTAATTCCAGTGAAGAATCCTGTTCAATTTTCTCTTTCAAATAGCTTCCTATTGCTCCTTGTCCTATTAAACCAATTTTCATTCTATTCTCTGCTCCAGGTGAGTTTTTCAAATTCATTGTTTTCTATTATTATTGTTTTGTCGCATACTTGGTTTAAATGGAATGATTTTGTTTTTGGGAACGATATATTTATTATTTTTTTTCCAAAATCCTGTGCTGCTTTTATTGCAGGTACAAAATCAGAGTCCCCTGAAACAATTATTGCAGTATCATAAATATTTGAATAAGCGTGAGTAACAATATCCACTGCCATTCTAACATCAACTCCCTTTTCTACAGGGGGGCCATTTGGTCGTTTTTCCAGCCTTCCTAACTTAACTTCTATTTTGGGCATTTTTTCCAGTGAGGAGAAAAATTTTTGCTGTTTTTTATAAGCTTCCGGGTTGTCTTTTTGCATCAATGGAGCACTATAGTAATAAACTGCTCCAAGTTTATTTTTTCCTGCAAGAGATTCAGTAAACTTTACAAAATCAAGACTGGCATGGTTAAAATTTTTTATCAAATCATGGTAAAGGTTGCTTCCATCAATAAAAATTAGTATTTTCTCTCTTTTCATATATATTAAGTCTAACTAAAAAGTTTTAAGACAATTCGATAAGTAAAAACCTGCCGTTACCGAAGCAATGGCAGGGAGATAATATACTTTATAATATCCCTCAAGAGGTTAATAAATCTGATGTTTTCCTGTTTTTTGAAAGTTTTTTTAATCCAATTAATAAACAATCCTTATTCCTTTAAAAACAAAATCCAACAAAATTCTGTTATAGGTAATTTGGAGGCATTATTATGTATTTTATAGGCGAACCAATAGCTGATATGGAACTTGATGCATATCAAGATGATGAAGAAAAGAAGGTAAAATTATCCGATTATAAGGGAAAATGGCTTGTGGTTGTTTTTTATCCTGCGGATTTCACATTTGTTTGTCCAACAGAACTTGAAGAATTAGCTGATTCTTATGAGGATTTCAAAAAAGAAGGTGCTGAAATAGTCAGCGTTTCAACAGACACTGTTTATGTTCATAAAGCGTGGCATGATAACAGTGAAGCAATCAAAAAAATAAACTTTCCAATGATTGCTGACCCGACTGGAAAAATGTGCAGGGCTTTCGGAACTTATATTGAAGAAGAGGGGCTTTCATTGAGGGGTTCTTTTATAGTTGATCCTGATGGTATTTTGAAGGCGTTTGAGATGAATGACAACAGCATTGGCAGAAGTGCTCAGGAATTATTGAGAAAGCTTCAGGCCGCAAAATTTGTTCGTGAGCATAAAGGGCTTGTGTGTCCTGCGAACTGGAAACCAGGAAAAGATACTTTAAAACCTGGTTTGGATTTAGTGGGAAAAATATAATTTTTTCCCTTTGACTTTTTTTTCACTGTTTAATTTCATCTTCTAAAATAGATTTTATTCTCTTTTGTGCATTGATTTTTTTCAAATAAGTTTCAACACTTTTTGGCAGAACATCAGAAAGGCTTTTTTTGTTAAGTATTTTTTTTCTGACTTTAGTAGAATCTATGTGTCCGTTATCGCTGACCATTTTTTCAACTTTATACCCGTCTGCTTCAAACAGTTCCTTTACCAGTGGGTTGTTGCTGAAAACAATATCAAAGTTTGGACAGAAACTCTTTATTCTTTGTGTCCACAAAGCATATTCTTTAATGTCCTCAACTGGTATTATAAAACATTTTTCATAAATCTTTGATTCTTTTAAAGCCTCTGAAATCATTTCAATTCTTTCTCCTGCAGTAAAAGGATTTTCTGGTTGGAAAGATTCTTTTGAAGAACCAATAACAATAATCATTTCATCAACTTTCTTTAAACCATTAAGTAATGCTTGATGATGCCCTGTATGGTATGGTTGAAATCTCCCGACAAATAAACCTCTTTTCATTTTTTCATCTCCAAACTAAAATCAATTATTTTTGCGTTTTTTGTTAATTCTCCCATCGAAATAATGTCTGCTCCTAAATTACTATACTTTGAAAGGTTTTTTAGGGTAATCCCGCCGCTTAATTCTATTTTTCCCTGAAAACCTGCGCCTTTCAGCAGTTTTATTGTTGCTTTTGCTTTTTTTGGAGAAAAATTATCCAGCATTATAATACTCGGTTTTGCCCATACTGCTTCTATTGCTTCAGCTTCAGTTTCAACTTCCACTTCCACTTTTTTTCCTGTTTTTTTTGCTTTCCTGACGGCTTCTCCAATGCCTGCGAAAAAATTTAAGTGATTTTCTTTCAAAAGAACCATTTCATTAAGGTTTTTTCTGTGGCTCCAGATTCCAATTGTTTCGCCTGCTTTTTTATCAAGCATCTGAAAACCCGGAATTGTTTTTCTTGTTAAAGAAACCGCTTTTGATTTGCTTTTTGCTTCAGAAGCAAGAGTAGCTACTCCTGACATTCTTCCTAAAATGTTAAGGCAGATTCTTTCAAGAGTAAGAATTTTTTTGTTGCTTCCGGAAATAATTATTATTTTAGTGCCTTTGTTTACTTTTTGTCCGTCTTTTTTCAGGGGCTTTACTTTCAATCCCCTTGATCTGAATAAATAAGAGATTTCTTCAATTCCTACAACTATACAATTTTCATTTGTTTTGATTATTGCCTCACAGTTTTTTTGCGGAGTAATGTTAGTTGTTACATCGCCTTTTCCAACATCCTGTTTGAGGTAATGTTCTAATTCCTGTTTTATTTCTTTTGAAAGCATAGTATTGTTTCTGCTGGGTAGGTTTTAATTACTATTCTTATTACAATTTAGTTACTTGTTTTAGTGATTTTAATGGTTTCAAAAAAAGCTAAGAAAAAGGTTCTAAAAGGCACTCCTAAGCTCAAAAAGGGCTTTGCTGAAATGATGAAAGGCGGTGTCATAATGGATGTTGTGAACGCAAAACAGGCTAAAATAGCTGAAAAATCAGGTGCTGTTGCGGTTATGGCGCTGGAAAGAGTTCCTGCTGATATTAGAGCCATGGGTGGGGTTGCCAGAATGGCTGATCCTAAGAAAGTTAAGGAAATTATAAAAGCGGTTTCTATTCCTGTTATGGCTAAAGCAAGAATTGGTCATTTTGCTGAAGCGCAAATCCTTGAATCTCTTGGCGTTGATTTTATTGATGAGAGTGAAGTATTAACTCCTGCGGATCCATTTGCGCATATTGATAAGTCAAAGTTTGATGTGCCTTTTGTATGCGGTGCAAGAAATTTGGGTGAGGCTTTGAGGAGAATTAATGAAGGTGCTTCAATGATTCGTACAAAAGGTGAGGCAGGTACTGGAAATATTATTGAGGCGGTTCGTCATATTAAAACAATCCAAAGTGAGATTGCTGATTTTGAGCATGCTTCTCAGGAAAAATTTGAGGCAAGAGCCAATGCAATGAAGGTTCCTGTTGAGTTATTGAAAAAAACAATTGATTTAGGAAGGCTTCCGATTGTTAATTTTGCCGCGGGTGGAATCGCGACTCCTGCCGATGCTTCTCTGATGATGCAGTTGGGTGTTGATGGTGTTTTTGTTGGTTCGGGGATTTTCAAATCAAAAAGTCCAGAAAAATTTGCAAAAGCAATTGTTCTGGCAACAACTAATTATAAGGATGCAAAGCTCCTTGCTAAAGTTTCCTCCGGATTAGGGGAAGCAATGCCAGGGCTTGAAATAAGCGAACTTGCAACAAGAATGCAGGATAGAGGAAAATAACCATTTCAACGCAAATAAAGAATATATTTGTTGGTGTTGAAGGGAGCCTGTTTTAGAATGGTGTTGTTTCATTGTTTTTTGTACCATTTTTCGTACTGCTTGTGGGTTTTGAAGCACCTTAAAATCAGGAGAGATTCATCAGAAAAATTGTAAACAATTCTTGCCTGCTTTGTTACCTTTTCAGCAAAGAAAGGCAGGCCGTGCCTCAGATGTTTTTTGGTTGGATTGGCAGAGATTTTCTCCGCGTGTAAAAAGAACAATTTCCTTAGATATGAATCGATTGAATCCAAGTCTTTCTGTGAGTTTCTTGAAAAAATCACTTCCAAGAAAATCACAACCCGTATTTTTTCTTCACTTCGGCGAGAGACTTATTTCTTCCAGGGTGCTTCAGCATTTCCTCCGTTTCATGTTTAATCCCGCGATTAACAAGCAAAAACTCCTCATCCTCAAATGCTTCAGCTTTTCTCTTCATTTCCAAGTATTTTTCCTCAGGAATACTAATCATTTTTGCCATACTAACCATGTGCATCACCACCAATAAAAGCATTGCTTTTTGCATTTAAAAACACTTTCAGAGTTAGTTGCCGGTGCGGATTTTCAATAAAATTCTAAAACAGTCTCCTTTCAACAGGTTCTTTGAATATATTTGTTGTTCTTGAAGTGGAGTGTGAATTATGTTAATGTTGGTGAGCTTTTTTTAGAACAAGTTTGCTGTTGCCAAAGATTTAAATATTGATAAGCGTCAATATGTTTTATGGTTGTGAAAAAGATCACTATTCTGAAGGCTCTTGCTGATGACACGCGCTTGAATATTGTTGAGTTGTTGCTTGATAAGGAAAAGTGTGTTTGTGAAATTTTTCCAATGGTAAAGCGAACACAATCAACTGTTTCAACCCAGCTTTCAAAGCTTGAG
>JANLGZ010000040.1 GCA_024653905.1 archaeon | reverse complement strand
TGTTTATTTTCGCATTATTTATATAGTTTAATTGCGTATTTTGAATGATGTTTTCTCAGAAAGGCCAGACATTTGCCCCGTTCAGGTTATTAATCGGTGCCATAATGGCTCTTCTTGTTCTTGTTATTATTGTGAGTGCGATTAATTATTTTCAGGATTTACGTTTTAATGTGAGTCAACAGAAATTTTTCAACGGTCTTTCAAACGCAATTAATCAGCCCAATAGTTCTGTGCTTATTGTAGAGGATGTGCAGTTCAGAAAAGAATCCATTTACAGTTCCAATGGTTTTTCAAAAGTTTCTGGAATTGAACCTGAGTGCATAACTTTTATGGAAACAGATTCTTTAGGAATTGAAGTGGAAGACCAGGTCATAAAATTCAATCAGAACATTCTCACTAATGTTTATTACAAATGTGAAATTCCAAACAACGGGATTTGTGAAATTTCCTGCGAAATCGCTTTTAATGAAAGCGACCTTAGCTAAGTTGCTGTAGATAAGAATTGGCAAATCAATAAATATAACTTACTAACTTATTGTTTTTGATAAATCATGCCGCATCCAAAACCGAGTTTTGCCCAAAGGCGTTCCGGATCGCAATCCAACCTGCGAAAGAGTACAGGAGCTATCAAGAAGCCTCTTTCAGCAACCGAAGCTAGAAAACTTAGAACCATTAACTCCATTATACAAAAAATTCCGTCAAAGGATAGACCTCTTAATTTTCATGACGACCGCCATTATTTTAACTTTTTGAGTAAGCCAAAAAAAACCAGGGTAATGCTAGCTGGTGAAGTAGCCAAGAAAGGCATAATTTATAATCGTGGCAGGGGTGTTGTTTATTCAGATACAATTGCTGATTCTGCAAGGTTGTTAAATGTTAAGCCCGAGGAAGTTGAAAAACTTTTAAAAGATGCGTATGAGTATGTTTCTGTGAAGCAGGGCAAGAAACCATTAAGCAGATAAACAGAAATTTTATTACTTTGGTTAAGAATAAGGTTTATATAGGTGTTAATGCTTTACCATTAGAGTGATATAAATGTTACAAATGGATTCAAAAGGACAGGCTTATAGTGTTTTCAAATTGCTTATTGCAGCTATAATTGCTGGAGCAATACTGGTTATTCTGCTCCAAGTTATTGGAAGCATTAATTTTTTAGCTGGACAAGACCCAAATGAAACAGCAGGGAGCAAAGTACAAACCCAAATAAATCTTGTTGGAAGCCCTGGTTATGTTGAGAATGTAACTTTTAGCAATGGTTCTACTCTTGTTTCAAAAACAGTTGCAGATAAAGCAAAAGTTTTAAGTGCAGACAAGGTTTGTGTAGGAGTTACTCCTGACATGCCTAATGTCAAGGAATTTTCAGTTGATGGTTCGGAAGATGGCGGTTTTGGAAAAAGTGTTACTTACACTGGTACATTTAACCAAAATTCAAGATTAATGGTTCTTTGCGACCAGCAAAGGGATATTGCTGAAGATTTAAGTAATTTTGAGGATGTATTCGGCTTTGAAGTTCCCGGAACTGACGATTGTGAATTTGGGGACACCACTGCAAAAGCATGTGTTGTTCTTGTAGTACCCGACGCTTAAAGCGCACACAAACTTTAATTACTAGTTCAACCACTATTTTTTCATGTTAGAAAAATTGTTAGTAAGTGAAAGGGCTCAAGGAGAATGGAGCTCGGTTTATCTCTTAATTGTTTTTGCAATAGCTGCTATTCTGATTATTGCTTTGATAAAACCAATGTTCAAAGCAAGTCAGGGAATTGCGAACAGCCAGCCAATAATTGGGAAATAAGGTTACAGTTTTTCCCTTTGGGACTTCGCGTTTGTGGAGTGTGATGGTTACATAGAAGATACAGTCTTGCTATGCTCTGTTTATTTTCGTATTATTTATATAGTTTAATTGCGTATTTTGAATGATGTTTTCTCAGAAAGGACAGGAGTCCGCACCGTTCGAATTATTAATTGCAATAATTGTAATGACTTTTGTAATTGTAATTGGTTTTAATGCGCTTGAAACTCTTAACAGAGAAACATGTGAGGGAAATATGAATCAGAATATGGAACTTATAAAATCAGCTATTGAATCTGTTGTGAAAAACAAATCCAAGGTTAATGTTTCTTACACTTTGCCTAATTGTTATAATGATGCAAAAAGTGGTCTTGTTATAATTGAAAGAAATGATACAACTTATTGTTCTTCTGTTTGCGGAGGAAGCCTTGCTCAATGCACTATTCTTCAGTTTTCCTCTTCAGAGCCACAGTTTACTGAAACAAAATGCCTGAGAATTTCCTCGGCAACAACTTTTCCAACAAGCTCTGACAGTTGCCCCACAGATATTTTAGGCCAATCCATTGATTATACTGCAGTTGACTGGAAAGATCTCAGAGAGGTTGGTGAAAATATAGGTATTTTTACTTCTGTTGATCCGGGACAGTATACTCTGTTAAGGCAATCCAATCTTTTCAGCAATGCACCTATAGTATGTTCATACAAAGTCGGGAGTGGTTAATTTGCTGGGATTTATTTTAAGCAAGTTAAATCTTTTAATTCTGGTTACTGCTATTTTTGCAATAATCGGTTTTTTCACAATTGGCCTTACCGATATCACTAAAGTTAATGAGGCAAGAGAGCTTGCATTTAAAGTTAAAGAAAAGGCTTTTGCTCTTGCTTCTGCACCTGGTTTTTGCATAAGCGATTCACAGGTTCTTCCAGATGAATTAATTGTTGCTGGAGGGAATTTTTATTATGTAATGGCTGTTTCCAAAAAAGAACTTCCGGATAATGTTAACCTTGTTATTTTTTCGGTTTACCCAAGAAAAGATATTGAGAAATATTATGCTGAAGGAATAGAACCTAATGCTATTGCTGCTGATAGCTTCAGAACAAAAGCAGAAGTGAAAATTTATTCTTATGATTATGACGGTGTTTCATTTGGCTCTGCAGGAACTGGCATTGAAGAAAGAACTTCCCTTGATGAGAAATCCTATATTGATCCGCAGGCAATTAATTACAAAAACACTATTGAAATAATTAAAGAGGTTGAAAATGGCCAGCCAAAATTATATATTCTTATTTGTACTGATGCAATTTGCAAAGCAGACAAAACCACTATTGGAGAAAGAGATGTGCATCAGGTGAATGCCGCTACCGGAGAAGGCGGTTTTAAATGTTAAACAAAGGTTTTATTGGTCCGATTGGAGATGATCTTCCTTCATTAATTCCTCTTTTGGTTGGGCTTGTTTTGTTCTTTTCAACATTCACTTTAACATTCAATTCGTTTGATACACGAAACACAGAATTCAATGACGATATAATGGTTATGCGAATTTCAAGAGTATTACAGTCTAATAGTTACATTTATGGTTATGACAATTTCACAGAACTTTGTGAGGAGGTCGGTCTAATCAGTCTTGATTATGTTGCAGGAATTTCTGCACAAGCTACAAGCGATATCGATGATAATGCTCCTCCTAAAAATATTTTTGATGTTGAGTTTTTTGAAAACAAATCAGGAGACGTATTTTACTGCACAAATACAGGAATAGATTCTTCCAATAATCTGATTTCGGATTTTCTTGATCTTGAAGAAGCTACAAATGCTCAGGTTGTTTCAAGAATTTTCCCCATTGTTTTGGAAGATGAAAAAATTGTGAAACCAATGCACTTGTTTGTGGTGGCGTGGAAATGAATCAAAAAGGACAGGCAGCAGTAACTGATGCTTTATATTTTCTGCTAATTGTGACTTCGCTTTCAATTTTTCTGTTCGGATTTGCGAACTCTTATGGCGAGTCAGTAAGAATCCTTATTGGAGATGAGTATAATTCTACATTTGCCACAAATGCGCTTAAATCAATTCTGTACAGTTCAACCACAAGGGATCCTTCACAGAATATTTCTGATCCTAATGCAGAAATAGATTATCTTCTTGCGATTGTGAAGGAAGATTATGCTGATGATCAGAAAATTAATGATAATGAAAAAAAAGTTCTTGGAAAAGCAATTCGTTCAATTATGAGTCCTGTTGGTGATACTTTTGATTACATGTTTACTATTCAAACAACAGGTAATGATCGGGAATTCGTGTATATTTTTATTCACACCACTAATTTTGTAAGAACTGATCCTCCTGCTTTTGTTATTGCGAGAGACTTTTATACTTACTCTGCAGGTGACCCAAGTCATGTTGATTATTTTTGCGGAGCCGATGCTGAATTTTCTGCAGTTGGAAATGCAATTACTCGTTTGAGAGCAAATGTTGGTCCTACAGCAGAATCAAGCTCTGCAATAAAAATGATTAAAGAACAACCCGGAACAAGCGATATTGCGAGTTTTAATGCCCAGATAGATTTGATTCTCTGGGATGCGGTGTGGCTTGGTACAACTCAGGATAGAACAAGAGGTTTATTGTATTCTACTGATCCGAGTAATCCCGATGATATTGAATTAGACTGGAATTGTGAACCTGCAGAACTTGACTAAAACTTTTTCCGTTTCTTAAATGCCGTATTGCAATTTGGACAAGTATATTCCAAAGAATCTGTTTGCACATCGATTTTTTTTGCACAATGGTCACAAAATGCATTTCCGCAGTTCGGACAGTAAATAAATTCTTTAGTTTTATTATTGCAGGTAGGACAGTTATTTTCTGTTATTTCAGTTTCTTTATCAATTAAATCAAAATCATCACTTTCCTCGAGTTCATTTTCCAGCGAACCAAGTTCCTCAATCGATGAGAGTTTTTTCACTTCATCTGATGATTCCAATTCGGAAAGATCATCATTTTCTTCCATTAAATCAGGCATTTCATCAGCGTCATTTATTTCAGGCATTTTGATTTTTTGTTTTTCTTTTTTCAAAACTTTGTTTTTTGTTTCTTCTATTTTTTCTTTTGATTCTTCCTCTTCGGTTTCCATGTGTCCATGGTGTCTTCTTTCTTTTCGTTTTTCCAATAAACTCATTTTGTTCATGTTGCTTCTAAGATCAGTTTCAAGATTTTCCAGTTCATCTTTCGGTTCTTCCAACTCAAGTTGAGATGAAATTTCTTTTTTGTATTCCTGATCTTGTTTTAGTTCATTTTTCAGCTGGTTAAAAACGCTTTCGCTTATTTCTTCTAATTCATCTTTCTGAGGGTATCTGGAATGTGTGTCCTTAAACTTATCAACTTCTTTAATTGCTATTTCTGTACTTCTGCCATGGACCTCTTCTTGTGTAGGAAGCTCATCTTTATGGAATCTTCTCAGTCTTCTTGGAATTTCTTCATCACTCATTTTGTAGCCTCTGTTTCTTTCAATAATTCTTTCAGTAATTTTGCTGACCTTGGCATTTCTTTTTCAAGCTTATCTTCCTCGGACTTATCTTCTTTAGAATTATCTTCTTTAGGCTTTGTTTCAAACGATATTGTTTCCCTGAGATTTTCAGTAACATATTTTTTTCTGTTTTCTGTTTGCTCTTCCATTTCCTGCCTTGTAACAATATTCTGATTGTCTTTTTCTGATTGTCTTTTTTCTAAATTCTGAATTATCTGGTCTAATCTTTTAGTTTTTTCAGGAGAAACTGTTTCAGGTTTATATGTTATAGCAGGTTTCATATCTCTCAAAGGTTTTTGGATGTTTTTTTTCATAATAGGTTCTGCTTTTGGTTGTTCTGCTTTTACTTTCTGAATTTGCTGACCTTGCTGTAAAGGATTAATATTTTCCAACTTATTTTTTAATTCGCTGATTCTGTGTTGGCGGTCTGTATATGTTTTCACAAAACTTTGTTCTGGAAGTTTTTCAATTGCTTTTTTTGCAACAACATTTGCACTTATAATTCTTTTAGGAACGGAAACATTTACTTTTTTTGTGCCTAAAAATTTTCTTTTCAAAGTAAAAAGAATTATTCCTGCACTCATAAAAATTATAGAGTTTATCAGGAGTATTTCCGAAAATGCCATTCTTGTTATTTCAAGGAAAAAAACTATTGCTGAAGAAGCCAGAACAAGCACTGAAAAAATCAGTCCGAAAATTATACTCCAACCGCTTTTGTATTCTGGTTCCAATGATCTTATGTTAGGCCACCCAATTCTAAGCAGAATATAACCCCATGTGGGTGATCCAAGAATTATATACAAAGAAAGTATTCCATCCAGAATCTGCCCGGTTAAACTCATGTTAGTAAACATATTTATAGTACTTAATAAATTATTGTTTCATGCCCTTAAATCCATTGGAAAACCTGTTATTTTCAATCATTGGTTTGTTGAAAGGTTCAATCATTATTTGCATTCCTGTTTTTATTTTGGTTTTGTTCGGACAGGAATTGCGCGAAAAAATCGAAGCAGAAACAAAAAAATCTTGGCTTATAACCGCATTCATTTCAACAGCAATAATAATTTACATTTTACTTTTAATCGCTTATTTTTTCCCGTTTATTATTGCTTCACAGGAATTAGGTCTTGGAGAAATTCCATCAATTTTTGCACCTGATCCTGTAACACTTTTAATTTCATTTATCGCAGGAGTTCTCTGGGTTGGTGTTGTTACAATAGTTGTTTCATTGCTTTTAATGCCGTTTGAATTTGTCGGATCTTATATTCATGATGTTGTTTCAAAAAAACTCGGAAAAAAACCGCAATGGCTGAAACTTCTGATAAGCTGTTATATCACAAGCGTTTTTGCTTCTGCAATAATCCTTTTCCTTGTGCCAGAATCAATAACAGGGTTATTCTACCTCCTTTATTATGGTTTGTAGTTCTAGAGCATTAGCCCCTTCTTAAGTTTCATAAATTGCCTTACAAAAGAAATATATACGATAGATTCTTACTAATTAGTACTATATATAATGATTAAACGTGATATGAATGAAAAAGATATACAGCATTTTTCTAATTTATTTATTCATTTTCCCAATGCTTGGTTTTGCGACAATTACCGATTCTCCGGCAATAACTGCTGATTCTTCCGCGGCATTTGCTGATTCTCCTACCGCTGAAATCGATCCAAGAATTCTTGTTGAAACCCCTGAAGAAACAGCATTAAGAGAACAAGGAACACCAACGCCTCAACCAACTCCTGCAGTTGAACAGGTTAATGAATATGTTTGTGATTCTTCACAATTATCTCCTGAAGAAAGTCAGGGAATAATTGATTTGCTGAAAAATGGTTTTACTGGAAATGAAATCGCAGGCGATACTAATAAAAATTCTGAAAGGGATGAACTTGCTACAAATGAACTTGTTCTTATAGATCCTAGTGATGTAAACTCTGCAGTAAAAACAGAAATTCCAAACAAAAAATTTGATCCGATTGAACTTTCGCAATTTTTAAATTCTTATATTGATGGTCCTTTTGCATTTGGTGTTGTATTGGAGGATTCTCTGAGAACTGGGAGATGCGCTTCATATAATGAGGAATGCACATTAATAGGTCCAAATTTAAAATACAGAAATTCCGGTGTTGGAATTGTTTCAGATTTAAAACCTGTTAAAGAGGTGTTCACTGATTTTTTTGACGGGAACAAAAATCTTTCACAATTTTCAAATGAAGAAAATGAAGTTCTGAGAACTGCTCTTATAACCGACACTACTTTGAATGATGATGGTTCAATAGAGGAGTCACAGATTAAAACAGCAAAGCGCCTTGAAACGGATTTGATTGCAAACTCAATTCTCACAGATCAGTTTGATGCAAGAATGCAAACCAATTGCAATAATTCTTCTTGTGTAATAAGCACGTATTCATTGTTTGATAAATATTTCAATTCCTGGATGTCCTCTGAAATGGTTGTTTCAACTTTCGGGCCAAGTTTATTATATGAAACCAAAAAATTATTTGGTTGGACAGGAAGAAGAGGATTTTTAATGGGCGTAAGGGATAGTTATCAGGAATTCCTTGATCGTTTTAGGAAAGATTTTATAACTCCTGAAAGTTTCCTTGGAAAATTAAAAGCCAAAAGAGTCCAGAATTCAATTGATAAGTACGGTTGGAGAGACTGGTTCCATGATTTAACAGGGGGGTCTAGCGATGGTTCAGGTTATCATCTGATGAAAACCGAGGAGTTCCAAACTTGGTGGGGTAAGGCACAGGCAAAAGGAGGCTGGCTTGAAGGCATCAAAACTGCTGAGGAAAAAGCAGAATTAATCAAAGTTTTTAAGAATATGCGCTCGGTTTTGAGGGCTGCTGAAACAAGAAATAATGTGGCCAGAGAATCTTATGAAACTGCTTTAAAAGTACTTGGAGAAAACAATCCTGTTACAAAACAAAAATACATTGAATATGGTCAGGACACCGTAAAATGGATGGATGGAGTTTATGATGAGTTATTCGGTGCAGATTATATTGAATGGATGTCAAGGCATCCAAATGCTGGTTTTTATAACAAAGGAGTTTTACAGGTTAGACCTGGAGGGGATTCAGAAGTTATTAGTTTGTTCCATGAACACAGAAACCTGCAGAGAATTCTGAAAAAATTCGGTGAAGACGGTAGCTTTGAAAATTTTGCCACCCCTCAAGCATTAGCTGAGTATGGTTCAGGATTCCAGAACAGCGGAGATGACCTAATTTATTATGTGTTTGACCGAGAAAACAGAGTCAATTATAGAGGTTTATCTTACAGTAATCTTGAAAGAGCAGCAACAGGACAAAGAGATACTTTTGCACTCACTGATTATGGAGAATATATTCCTTACACTCAGCAGTCAGTTCCATTTATACAAAACAGAATGGGTGCAAATGCAGCGCTTTATGAAGGCAACTGGAAACAAGCAGGTGTATTAACTCCTGCTGATATTACTGCAAGAATAACAAACGCAAGAACTGGTCCAACCGCAAACATGAAATTTGGAACTTTAAATACACAACAAATGATTGATACTTTACAGGAAAGAAATTGGGTTTCAAGAAGATACTGGAATTCTCTTGATAAATTAATGGCGCAGGAAGATGAATTGGTCAGGGGTTATTTCACAGTTAAAGGCGGAGCTAAATGGACCACTGTTCCTTTTGGTTACTGGTGGGCAAAAAAAGGTTTCGGAATAGAAGGAGTTTCACAATACCAGCTTCCTGATACTTGGCATGATTTAAAATTCACTCATGGTTCTGAAAACATTTATGATTTTGCTTACATTGATTTCTTTGCAAATGAAGGCTCCGATCAGGGTGATTTGTTTATACAGGTAATTAACAAGCTTCCATGGAAATTAATTTTGGATGAGCTTTCAGAAAAATTCAATCCTGTAAAAAATCTTTATGATTCCTTAACCAAAAATGAATTGCGTAATGAAACTGAGGACCTTGCATTCTATTTAACTGGGCCTGAAGAATGTGTGAATTGTTCAATGGTTCTAAGAAGTTCAAATGATTTAACAGAATTCAAACCATTCTTTTTTGTTGAGGACAAGCAACTTGTTTCTTATATTTTAGAAGACACTAGAAGCGAAGAAGCAAGAGCCAAAGGACAAACTCTAATAGCTTTCGCGGGTCACACAAATTTAGTTGGGCAAAGTGGCAGAGAAGAAGGAGAGCCAATTGATCTTGTTGCGGCAATCAGAGAAGAAGATATTAAGACCTGTTCAGAAGCAATACAGGAACTGAACTTTTATGGAATGAATTTTGGAAAATATCTTCCAGAAGCAGTTACTGAAAATGGAAGAATAGGTGCTGTTCTTGGAAGTTTAGAATCAGTTACTTATGGTGTTTTCTTCTGGGCAGGAATATTCAGCACTGCAGCAATTCAGATAGTTGTTGCTCCGCAGTTGCATGGTTGTGTGGATGTGGATGAGGGATATTATGCACATTATTTTGCACCAGCACAAACAGAGGAAGATTCAGAAACTGATTCTTCTGTGCAGTCAACAGAAAAAGTTTCACAGATAGTTGATAATTTCAGGGATACTTTTGTGCAGGGCTTTGAAAGCGACCAGAACACTTTCACAAAAGATGCTGCGGAAGAACTTGGAGCCGAGATTGATAAATTTGTTAGAGATTCAAAAGAAAATGATATTGTGCAGGCTACATTGACAATGAACGGTTTGAGCAGTGGCCAGATTGATTCAAGAACTTTGTTCTATTTCTGGTGTGGGCCTGGGTGTGAAATAAATGCTGCTAATTATAAAACAGAAGGAAAAGAACAAATAAGAGGTACAAATGGTTCAAATGTTGATATTGATTTTAAAAAAGGAGAAATAAGTGTTGATGGAGTTCCAATAGTTCAGAGCGAAGATAATGTAAGGCTTGCTTCAACAAATCTTAATATTCCTGCAATTGAAATACCAAAAACAGTAACTGTAACTTGTTTGGAAAATACTACTGAGGTTGTTGTTGAAATAAATGCGCATGGGGAAGTAAATATTCTCAATAGTGATTTGCTCAATTGTATAAGGCAGGGTGTTTTAGAGCAGACTGGTCTGCCTATGGATTCAGGAACAATGAAACTCAATGATGTGTTTGGTCCTTTGGAAGTTGTTGTAACAAGCACTCATCCGAATGTAAAGTTCTTTGATGATAAAATTATTGCTGAAGGAATTCCAAGAAAAGTAGCAGAAGGAAGTAATGCAAAACTTTCAATCCTCGCTAACAAGGATGTTAATCTTTCAGTTTCAAATGATGGGGAAACCTCACTTGGAAAACTTGAATCAATTCAATTTGCAAACGGTTCTATAGTAGTAAAGCCTGATGGTTGTTTCCTAACTTGGTTAAAACATCATGAAGATGGTAAGATTTCCAAAGATTTGGTTAAAGGAATTAAATCTGATTTGGATAGAGAATTGAATCCTGTAAGTCAGTGTGAAGAGCCTGCGATAGACTTTTCTTTGCTTGGAAATTCTGATTCTCCAAGACAGGCAGATGATATTGCTAAATTCAATGAGTCTTTGCAGCACATGGGTCCTTTCCAGATTTTCGAAACACCTACCCAAAGATTTGTAATAAGTGCTGAGGAAGATGAAAATGGCGCATGCATTGATCATTTGAGAGTAATTGATAAGGAAACCGGAGAGGTAACAGATTATACTGGAAATATAACCAAAACTCCTGATGGTTTCAAAATCACAACTCCTGATGGAGAAACACATGAGGTTGCATTTTCTACAAAAGACGGAGCACCGATAGTTCAGTTTGATGAAAATAAACCAGAACTCTTAACTGCGGCTCAGGGAAAAAATGGTTCGTTCTATTATGATCCTGAAAAAGGTATTTGGTTTGCAGAAAATGCGCAGTTACTTCCATTGATTGAAGCGTTCCGTGAAGGTATTGCTGCAAAAGTTGGGCCAAACGGAGAAGTAACAGCAACTGCTTCAGGCAATGCACTTACAGTTAATCTTGGAGGGGATGATTCAGGATTCCTTAACTTACCTTCACTTCCAGAAGAAAAAATATTATTAGTATTAATACTTGGTTTGTTAGTTGCAACCTTTGTAATAGTGCAGAGAAGAAATTAGCATAAGTAATCAAAAGCAATTAGGCTACTGTTCTTTCTCTTTCGGGTATTCCTTTACCTGAGCCTTTATATTCTTGTTCCTTTATATTTATTGTCCTATAATAACGCTGTCTTGCAACCCACTGGATTTGGTTTTTTCTAAGTAAACCTGCGTAAGTAGTTGCCATGTTTTTGACTGCTTTTGATCTGTGTAATAATTTCGTTTCTTCTTCACCAAGCTCAACAGTTCTTCCTTTTGCAACCATTTGCCTTGTTAATGTACCATAATCCGCCAATAGTTTTTCTCTTGCATTAACTATTTGCTCAATAACATGAGCCTCTTCTGCAGTAATTAAACCGTCTTTAAAATATGATTTTTCTTTTTCATTCATGAATTCAGTCAGAACTTCAAGTTTATCCATATCCCCAGGTTTAATGCTGCTCCCTTTCGTTGTTCTTGCAATGCTATCTTTTGTTCCCATAAGTGCCTGCATCTGATGTACAGGGTCAAGCTGGATTCTAAAATCAGAATGATCTGCTCTTGCTAATTCATCCATTGTTTTAATTTGTGTTGGAATATGAGCCCCAGTAAATGCATTATTTCCAATTTCTACAATGGCAGGGCTTGATTGTTTAAAATGTTCATACTGTCTATTTGCGATTTTTAGGCTCTTGACAAGTTTTCTTTGGCGATTTAATTTATAAACTGTGTTATACCATTGAAGCGGATTCCATCCTCCCCCTTGAGCAGCCCAGCTTAGTCCATAAGCATTTCTTTTATTGAACTCAGCAGTTTTCCAATCAGCAAAGTTACGTTTAACAACGCCCTTTGTTGAGAAATCTTTAGACCCGCCAGCTACATGTGCCATAATAACTATTTCACTCTAATCCTATAAAAACCTTATTAACTGTAGAAATAGTCCAAATCATCAAGACAACTTTGCGCTTCTGCCCCTGCCTGATAACAAAGCTGTTTGTTATTAGTGTTTAGTGCAACCCATGCAACACAATTATCCCTTGAATCGGTTAATTGTTCACAGATTGCTGCATTGTTAATTGTTGTTGCTACTTTGAAAATACAAGTATTTCTTGATGTCCCTGCTTTACTGCAAAGCGAAACACTTCCTGTTTCTGTTGCAATCGCATAATAACAAATCTGGCTGTAATCAGTTATGTTTTCACAAATTGTAGCATCATTAGCAACAATAGCATCGTTGCAAAAACGTCTTTCAAGCCCATCAATACAATCACTGAACTTTCCTGAAGCAACTGCCTTATAGCAAGCTGTTTTTTCAGAGCTTCCTTTATCACAAAGATTTGCCTGATTGGTTTCAATAGCAATAGAAGTATAACATTCAGGCAAACCGACTTTTACTTTTTCACAAAGACTTGCGTCTTTTTCGGTATAAGCAATCTGTGCAAAACAATCATCTCTCAAACTCTGGTCTTCTGTTGCTTCACAACCCTGTGCATCCTTATGGAAAATAGCATAAAGTCCGAGGCAATTATCTTTTTCCAAACCCTCTTTAGAATCACACTCGGAAATAGTTTC
>JANLGZ010000105.1 GCA_024653905.1 archaeon | reverse complement strand
AGATTCTATTCTAATGCTAAAGGATATTCTTAATTCTAAAAGAATGACTGACATATTGTTAATTTCATTCATTCTTTTTTTCGTATTAGTCACATTCATTCTTTTTTTTCAGCCAGCCGAAAATAATAATGGTTCTGCTTACAGATCTGAACTTTATATTGATGATTCCAAAAACCCAGAATGCCCTGATGATTTCCAGTGCTGTACAGGAGAAATTTACAAACAAAAAAAATGCTCTGCTTATCAGGCCTGCATTAATTTTCAGTGTGAAATAAAAGAATGCACCACTGAATGCTGTGTATTAGGGCGATTTGAAAGAAAAGAATGTCCTTTAGGATTGGTTTGTGAAAAATATGAATGTGTAAAACCTGCATGCCCTTATGGCTGTTGTGAAAACGAATCTGAATACAGAAACAAAACATGCGACAATAATTTGAAATGCAAGAATAATGAATGTGAACTCAGAGAATGTAAAAATCAGTGCTGTGAAGGAATTCAGGGTTATGAAGAAGTTTCCTGTCCTGAACCGCAAGAATGCAATAATGGCACTTGTGAAAAGCCCGAATGCCCTACTTGGTGCTGTATGGCAAATGATAAGGATTATCAGCCCAAAGCATGCCCTTCACATTCGGTTTGTATTGGAAGAGTTTGCAACATTAAGTTCTTTTAGATAAGTTAATAAAAACAAAAAAGCTAGTTTTATTCATGTCCAATACAAAAACAATCGAGGCATTTTTTTCCCCTGAAAAAGCAGCAGTTATAGGTGCATCGAATAAAAAGGGAAGTGTGGGTTATACTATTTTTGAAAATCTGAAAAAATCAAAAACAAAAAAAGTATTTCCAATAAACCCAAAATATAAAAAAATACAAGGAGTAAAAGCTTTTTCTTCAATACAAAAAATTAAAGAAAAAATAGACCTTGCAGTTATTGTTGTTCCTGCAATAGTTGTTCCTGCATCTCTTGAAGAATGCATGAAAGCAAAAGTAAAAGCAGTTATTATTGTTAGTGCTGGGTTTTCAGAAATAGGTGAAAAAAAATTAACAAACCAAATCGAATCACTTATTAAAAAATATCCAAACACCAGAGTTATGGGCCCTAATTGTGTCGGAGTAACTGATAGCTTTACAGGCGTAGATACAACTTTTTTTGAACGAAGCAGAATGAAAACCCCGAAAAAAGGAAACCTTTCTTTTATTTCACAATCAGGAGCTTTAGGTTCTATGATTCTGGATTGGGTTGCTACTCAGGAATTCGGGGTTAATAAATTTTGTTCTTATGGAAATGCAATGGATGTTGATGAAGCTGATTTGCTTGAATACTTTGGAAATGACAAGCAGACAAAAGTAATCACGATGTATTTGGAAGGAGCAAGAGATGGAAGAAAGTTTTTTGAAGTTGCTAAAAGGGTTTCTAAGAAAAAACCAATAATTATTCTAAAGGGTTCAAGAAATGAGGAAACCCAAAAAGCAGCTGCTTCCCATACGGGTTCTCTTGCAGGTTCATCAAAAGTTTATGAAGCGGTTTTTCATCAATCAGGAATAATTGAAGCTGATGATTTGCTTGACTTGTTTAATATTGCAAAAATACTTGAAAAAGAACCTTTACCAAAAGGAAATAGAGTGCAGATAATTACTAATGGCGGCGGATTTGGAATTGTTACGGCGGATCAGATAATTTCAAATGGTTTAAAACTTTCTAAACTTTCAAAAGAATCAATTAAGAATTTGAAAAACATTATGCCGACTGATTCTACTATTTCTAATCCAATGGATTTGCGCGGGGATGCTGATATTCCTAGATATAAAGTTGCAATTGAAAGTGCTTTAAGGGATAAAAATGTTGATGTGGTAATGGTTCTGGTTTTATTCAATCTTCCCACTATTGAAGTGAAAAAACTCATGTCATTAAAACAGGCAAGGGCAAAAGCTTCAAAGCCAACTATTGTTTGTGCTATAGGAAGCGATTATACTGAAAAATACATGGATACAATAGAAAAGGCAGGTTTTACAACTTTTAATTATCCGAGCGTTGCTGCAAAAGCAGTAAAAGCAATGGTTTCTTATGCAAAATTCCTGAAAAAAAATTAATTCTTATTTACTAATTCTGCCGCAGCATCAATATCATTTTCAGCAAGAAGATCAAAAAGTTTTTTCAATTCAATTTCATTTCCAAAATCAGTTTCTTTGAGATTCTTCTCTAATAATTCAAAACCAACAGAAGCAAGAGAAAGTTTTGATTTCTGCATTTCCCTCAACTCCGAAATTTTTCTCTTAAAAGAACTATTAGAAAAATTCTTTGAAACAGAAAGAATAGCTTTTGAAGAAAATTCATTCATAAAATCCGCCAGATTAACATCTGCAGAAGAAAGCCCTTTTTTCAGGGTTCCTTTCATATTAATTCTTATAAGCGGTTTCAATTCATGCTGTTCGCTTAAATCCGATAAAAGAATATTCTTACATTCAAGCAATACACTTTCAGAATCCGCTTCATCAAACTTTAATTTATGATAAAACATTTTCCTCTGCTTTGGAAAAGGCTTGAAAGTAATTTCCTTTTTTTGAGTATCATAAAAACATACTCCTTTTGGTTTTTCAGTTTCGAGTTTTTTAATTGAAGTACTGACAGTTGAACCTGGAAGCAAAAAAATTGTTTTCCCCAGCTTTTGTTCATTACGCCAATGCAAATGACCGTTAATAATAAGGTCAAATCCTTTCGGCAAATCATCCAAAGAAAGAGTAGCTATCATTTCATCATCCAAAGCCATGAATTCCTTAAACCCCTGATGAAACAAAAGTAAATTAGATGCATTTTGAACAGGTTTTGGATTCCAGTAATTCAGAACTTCCAAAGCTTTTTTTTCAGGAACAGCACCCAAACCAAAAACACAGGTTTTTTCATTTTCCTTTTCGACAGAAATCATGCCCGCATGAAAATAAACAACCAAACCCGAAAGATTCAAAACATCAAGAGCAGTTTTTGTTTCCTTACCCCTGTACTCATGGTTTCCATGAATTGTCAGAATAGGAATTCCGGTAAATGGAATTTCTTTTTTTTCATTATTTTTTTCGAGAAAAAGTTTTACAAAGGAAGAGCCTTTTTTTGCGGTTGAAAAGGATTTAATAGAATCAAATAAAGTGTTGTGGCTCGGCATAGGAATATGGAAAATATCCCCGGGCAGAACCATGAAATCTACTTTCTCTTCCACGCAAAGCTCAATTGCCTGTGAAAGATTATCAAAGCAATCTGATGCTCTTTCGCCTTTTTCCTCAAATCCAAGATGAGGGTCAGAAAAAATACCTATTTTCATTCAATCAAATCCTCTAATTTTTTAACAGTTAATTCCTCAAAATTTTTAATAATTAAATCAGCTCTGCTGAAATCATGATTCAAAGTAAATTTATTTGGCTTGGCAACAGCCTTTAAACCAGCTTCTACAGCTGCTTCTACGCCAATTATAGTATCTTCTATTGCAACAGATTTTTCGGGTTTTTTTCCTACTCTTTTCATGACCTCAATATAAGTGTCAGGTGCAGGCTTTGGGCTTCCAACCTGATCAAGAGTAACAACATGAGAAAACATTTCAGTAATATTAAATTTTTCCAAATAAAACATTACATTATTTTTAGAATTGCTTGACGCAATCGCCAGTTCTGTTCCGTTTTCCTGCAGTTCATTTAACAAATTTTTTAAATTTGCAGGACACTTTATTTTTCTGTTCATTTCCTTATTCATTTCTTCTGAAGTTTTCTCAACAAATTCCTCCCGAACTAGGTTAAGGTTATAAGTTTTGTTTAGGTACTGGATTTTTTGAGTAAAAGGATAACCAACTAAATGATTTATGTCCTCATCCGTAATGTCAGTATTTAATGCATGAAGATATTTTTTCATGTGTTTCAGATAATAAGGAGGAGAATCAATTATTACTCCGTCAAAATCAAAAATTACAGCTTCAAGCATTAAATAAGCCCTCCAGTTTTTCTGCAGAAACTTCTTTAAGAGAATCAACTATTAAATCAGCATCCAAAAGAAAATTTTTATCATAAGTATTGGTAACAGCAACGCATTTCATCCCTGCACTTTTTGCTGATTTAATTCCATAAATTGAATCTTCAATCACTAAACATTTTTCAGGAGCAATATTTAATTTTTTGGCAGCTTTTAAATAACACTCAGGATTTGGTTTTCCTTTTGAAACATCTTCCGCACCAACAATAACATCAAAAGAATCTTTTTCACCTATTTCTTCAAGAATATACTCAACAAAATCTCTTCTTGAACTTGAAACAACCCCTAAAGAATATTTTCCTTTTAGTTTGAATAATAATTCAAAAAAACCCGGAATGGGTTTTATTCCTTTTACTTTTTTCTTAAGCCACGCATATTTTTTAACAATCATTTCTTCTATTTCCTGCTCAGATTTTGACTTAAAAAACTGTGCAAATGCTTCACTTGATTTTGTTGAATCGAGTTTTTTCAATTCAACTTTTGTAATTTCAAGCCCCTCATTTGAAAGGCTTCTCTGGGCAGCAGTCCAATGCAAATCCATAGTATCCACAATAACCCCATCCATATCAAATAATACTGCTTTCATGAAAAAATTAGGGGGAAAGTATTCTTATTCCAAACCGCCTTTTGAGAACCTTTTTAACCATTACACAGGGATTTTTGTATAGTAAATAAGGGAATAAATAGGAATTTCTTTCTTTTTCCCCAGGGTTTTTCTTTCTTCCAAAGAAAGAAAAAGGCTGTGCTGAGATAGCAAAGCGGTTATGCACCCGCCTGCAGAGCGGGTTAGGGGGGTTCAACTCCCTCTCTCAGCTTA
>JANLGZ010000103.1 GCA_024653905.1 archaeon | reverse complement strand
GTTCAGATTTGTTCTTGGAATAAGAAAGCAATTAAGCAGGAGGGGGTTTGTTACAAACAGAAATTTTATGGAATAGAATGCAATGCCTGTGCCCAGATGTCCCCTACTGTTCTTTGGTGCAATGAGAACTGTATTTTTTGCTGGCGGCCAATGGAATGGATGAGAAATGTTAATCTTGATGAAACTGATATTGATGAGCCTAAAAAAATAATTCAGGGAACAATTAAACAGAGGCAGAAGCTTCTAACTGGTTTTGGCGGAATCGAAGGCATAAACCTGAAGCATTTTAAAAAAGCCCAGATGCCTTCCCATTGGGCAATAAGCCTTTCAGGAGAACCAACTTTATATCCTAAAATTTGCGAGTTAATAGCTGAAATTAAAGAATTGCCTTCCACAAAGAGTGTTTTTCTTGTTACTAATGCTCAAAAAACTGAGGTTTTTGAAAAAATGGCAACCGATTCTAAATATCTGCCTAACCAGTTGTATGTTTCTCTTGATGCGCCGAATGAGGAAATGTTCAATGATGTTAACAGGGCTTCTCATAAAGACGGCTGGCAAAGGCTCATGAATTCTCTTAAAGTTATTTCAAAACTTAATACCAGAAAAGTTGTCAGGATTACTCTAATTAAGGGATTGAATGATAATGAAGAATATTTGGAAAAGTGGGGCGAAGTTGTCAAAAAAATTTCGCCTGAGTTCGTTGAAATAAAATCATACATGCATCTTGGAGAATCAAGAAGCAGGCTTTCCAAAGAAAATTCCCCTTTGTTTGAAGAAATAGAATCATGGGCAAAAAAATTCTGCAAAGTTTCAGGTTACATTTATAAGGACTTTTCAAAACCAAGCAGAATCTCTTTGCTTGTAAGGCCTGATTTAAAAGACAAGAACACGAAGCTCGAGTTCGCGAGAAAAGAATTAGGAATCGAAGGTGAAGGGATTGATTTTTGAAAAAACCAATCCTTAAATATTCTAACTCTGTTTTATATTCTGTATGAGCAAAGATGATGAAAAAGAACCATTCTGGAATTTTTACAGAATCCTGTTAGTGGTTGTTTTTGTAGTGGGTTTAATTTTAGGCGGAGTTGCAACAAATCAATACATTGACCCTGTTCTCACAGGGGGTCAAATTCATGATCAAAATTCATTAGTTGATTTGAACGAACGTTTAGATTCAAGAGCAGACCAATTATACAATTGTTTATTAGAAAATGATATTTCTCCCGCTACTTGCTCTTAATCAGAATTTACATGACCTGCTGATAGAATTCACATAACTTGCTGATGTTTTCTTCTCAATCTTCTTGGTTCAGAAACATCAGTATTATGTCCTTTAGGAATATCAATTCTTTCCCTTCTTCCTTCCCTTGTTGGTTTTGCAGCAGATTCCTTTTCAAAAATTGGCAATTCAGAATCGCCTGATTCAGGGATCTGAAGAAAAATATCCTCAGCCATGTCCTCAGCCATGTGCTTTTTCAGTTCGATTTGTGTATTAAGCATTATTTCCATTTCCTTTGTTTTATCTTCTGCTTGTTTTTTGTAAAGATTAACTATTTCACTTTCAAGTTCCATTATTTCAGTCTGTTTTTCCTGTAAAAGTTTTTTGAAAGATTCAGCGTCAAACTTATCCCTGAAAAAAATCTTCCTAGCCTGCAGTATATTATCCTCTGCAAGATTTTTTTTACTCAGTAAAGATTCTAATTTTTTTGTTCTTTCATTATTAAGTTTCATTGATTTTTCTTGTTTCTCCAAAAATTCATTCAATTTATCATCAACTTCATAAAACAGCCTTTCCATATCCAGTACAATAAGCTTGTCATGAATGAGTGCCTTTTGTTGTTCATATTCCGCATGGCTAACATTATCTTTAAGATATTCTTGTTCGAGCCTTTTGGATTCATTGATAATATCAACCCGTTCCTGTTCAACACCCTTCACTTTGTGCCTTGCCACAAGCTCATCAATCATGTTTAAAGGTTCCATGAGAATAATGCTCAGTCACGGAATATATTAGTTCGTGTTGAAAGGGGGAGGATTTAGTTTGGGTGTTGGTTGAGTAGGTATTTTTCACCCTTTTTTATATATATTGTCGTGGTGGTCATAATCTTCTATGAACACGGTTTTTGTTTTTTCATTTATTGAGTAAACCATTACAAAAGGTCCGTAAGTGTGAACTCTTCTCTTGTTTTGCATTGGCTTTCTTAATGGTTTGAAATGATAAGGATTTTCAATAATTTGTTTGATTTTGCTTTTAACTGCTCTTTCCTGAACAGGGTCTTTTTTAGCTATTTTTTCAAAAGTTTTTTCCACTTGTTTTGCGATTTCCAGGTTATACATGGAAATCATCTCTTGCGAAGCTTGTCAAAGTAGTCATCAATATTATTTACTTTTACGAATTTACTTTCTTTTTCAATTCTCTTAAGTTTTTCAATGTACTCCGGTCTTAGTTCAGGTTCAAGCATTTCTTTCTCATACTCTTCAGCCATTTTGTTGATGGCGGCACTCTTGTCTTTCAAACCATACTTGGCTTTCACTATATTAATAACGTGATTTGCTTCATCATCCAGTTTTACAATCGCAGTAGGCATATTAATCTCATATTAATATGGGGTTAATGTTATATAAATTACTTGTGTTTAAGTAAAGTTTTCCCCCCGGCACTTTTCTAACGCATTTCCTTCAACATTCTGATAAATTAGATTTTTTTTGCCCTATTTTCAAAACAGAATGTGGTTTTTTTCTTAAATTCATCATAATCCATTATTACGGCGATTAACGAAATAATTAAATTATGTTGTGTGCCTGTTAAAATAATGCAAACAAGATTAATTCTGTTAATAAGCTTCATTCTGTTCTTTTCAGGGTGTTTAGATAATGCAACTATTGAAGACCGCTTAGCCTGCTTAGAACTAACCTCTTATTCATTTACTTCTGTTCCTGATTGTATTTCTCAGGAAAAATGTTTTGAACAGGTTCAGGCAAAATTCAGTTTCAATGAAACAATTCTCAATTCAAAAGTACAGGAAAGCATTTTCAATACCGAAAATCATCTTGCAAGAGCTTGGTTGTTCCTCAATAAAGCAAAGGCAAACCTGAAAATAATAAACAATCAATGTTATTCAGCAAAAAAACTTTCTTCAATTCCACAGCAAGTAAATGAATTAAACTCAAACATTGTTACTGTTGCAGAGGAAATAGATTCTTTCAACAAGGAAGCCGCCAAAGCAATTACTTTTGAAATTAACAATCTTGAATCAGAAGACATCAATATTGTCCGTGAGGAATTCCTGTTTGATGATTATGTAATCCTGAACCAAAATATAGTGGATTTTTCAGAAAAAAATATTCACAATACCACTTATGCTTCAAGGTTTTTATTCGAAGCAGAAAAATTCAATATTTTAGCAGAAACTCTGGAACTGCAAAATATTGTAAACGAAACAACTTTGTTTAGCATCCTTTCTGAAAATGACAAAACAATTTTGGCAGAATCAAAAAAACAGGATTTTCCAATAACTTTTATTGCGCCAATTTTTACTGGTTTATCAGATTTTTTAAACAATTTTTTTGCTCTAAGCGGTTCAGTGCAATCACTAAAAAACCTGCCTTCTTTTGAGCTTTTTAGTGCTTTAAACAACCTACTAGGTTCTGAGAATTCAGCTGCAAGTTCCTTTTTTGGAATGTTTGCTGAGAATTCCAAACACAGGCTTTCTCTTCAGGAAAAAAATTCTGCAGGAAAAATAAAAATTAATGAAAACCTGAACATCGCTTCACAAAAAGTGCTTTTAATTTCACAAAATTACGGGGATTACTTTTTTCCTGAATTGCTTTTTCCCGAAGATTTCGGGATAACAACTGGTTTTTCCAAGGCTGATTTTGAAAACTTTTCTCAAAACTTTAATAAAAAAATCGAAAAAGTAAAATCATCTCTGCGTTCTCTGGATGAAGCAGAGTTTTTGGGAAAAATTTCTCTCGGGCAAAAAACAAGACTTATAAAACAGCTTTTGGAAGAATCAGAAAACCTTTTGGAAGAATTAAATTATTTTGATGAACTGTTGCTTTCCTCAAATCAAACATGTGCACAAAAAATTTCAGAAATTTCATTGGAAATAACCAAACCAGAATTCGATTCATCAAACCCTGTTATAATTTCCGCAAAATCAAGATTAAATTCCCAGATAAAATTCTTTAACACGACCCAAACCATAAGTTCCTGTTCTGAAGCTATTCAAACATACTCTGATTTGCTGAGTTATTTAGATTCATCAAATCCAGGGGAGGAAGTTTCTATTCAAATTAATTCCTGCATTTCAAAAGCAGAAGCATTAATGGATTTTGATGATGGTTCACTCAAAATCCAGTTAGATTCCTTAAAAAGAATCGAAAAACCCTTTGAAAACCCTGAGTTAGTATTGAATTCCTGTTTTGAAATTCGCCAAAAACTCGAAGAAAAAGCCCTCGCAGGAAGCAATGTCCTTTTGGCAAACCAAATCTATGATGAGGTTTCTGAAAAAGCAGTTATTTTAGAAAATCTTCTGATTGAATTTCCAGGTTTAAAATCTGCAAAAAGAGCAACTGATTTTATTACTGATTTTTCCTCAATCGAACCAAGTTTTGAAAGTTCTGAATTAATTCTTTCAGAAGCAAATAATGCAGAAAAATTAGCAGATAATCTTACTGCGCTTTCTTCCGGTGCGGATAAAATCCTGCAGCAATTAGCTTCAGAAATAATAGAAACATATCTCAAAATAGAATTCCTTGATTCTATTGGTGAAATTGAAGGAAAATTTGCAAGAATTTTTATTGAAAACCCTTCAGAAGAAATTAATGCTCCTTTCAGTGCAGTAATTGAATTGGATTCATCAAATGCAGAGGAAATTTTTTCAACAGGGAACATTTCCTTTCTTTCACAGGGAAAGAAAACAACTTTAAAATTCTCAAAACTTTTAACAGGGTTAAATTCAATAATTCTGGATCTTAATTCCACTGCAAAAAAATCCAAAGTTAATGTTCCTGCAGAAAATAATTTTGCAAAAAATGATTTTTTAGATTTTGCTGAAAAACAGAGAATACTTTTTGAAAAAGAACTCCTATTAGAAAAAGCAAAATCTGCATTAACCGAAACTCCTGATGTGAAACTTTCTGCCGAAAAAATCCAGTTTTATGCAGACCAGAACAAACTCGAAAAAGCAGCCGAAGAGCTCAGGAATCTTGGTTCTTTGGTGAATTTCGCGTCTCTTCCAAGTATAACTGAAAATGCTGTTTCTTCTGAAGAAATCGCAAAAATAAGTGCTCTGAAACTTTCAATAGGGGAAAAACTCTCGCTTTTAGAATCCAATTTTTCAGGCTTATCAAAAGAACAGCTTGATGAGGTTTATGCTTTTTCCCCAATAACCATTGAAAGAATACAGGAAATAAAAAACCAATTAGAAAAAACTGAATTAATAGAGCCCGCAAATTTAGTAATACTAGAGGCGATTGATAAAGAATTAACTCTTGCTTTGGAAAAACTAAAACAAAATTCACTTTCATCTTATAATGTAGCTGTTTCGAAAAGAAATTCTTCAGAACCAAACACTGAAGCTGATTCTTTGCTTTTAAAATCCAAACAATCATTGGAAGAAAAATCATATTTGGAATCAATTTACAATTCCAATAAAGCAACTAATTTAACAGGCCTAGCAACAATTTTTCAGCCATTCGAAATTCCTTTAGCAGTATATCCTTTGATTTTGGTTTTAATCGGAGTTGCATTTTATGTTCACAAAAAATCCGAAGAAGAAAAAAAACCAAAACCAACGGTGAAAATAAAAAGAGCTTCAAATGATTAGTTGGTGTTATTTGATTGCGGGGTTATTGATTATTATATTATTTCAAATGTTATTCGGTTATGGGAAAAGAATTAACTTGCCATTTATGTTCCGGCAAAGCAGTTTTGAAGTTTGAAGAATTTGAGCTTGATAATGGAAAAATAATAATCAAGGAGTCTCCTTATTACAAATGTTCTGAATGCAAAGAAGAATTTGTAACTAGTGAACAAATGGCTGAATTAAGCAATCAAATAAATAACAATTTTGTTTTCTCAAGGCCAATAATTAATGCAGGCAGAAGCCTTGCAATAACTCTTCCGTCTGACATTGTTCAGTATTATCATCTTAAAAAAGGTGAAAAAATAAAACTTATTCCTGAAAATAAAAAAGAAATTAGGCTAAAAATTGAATAGAAACTAATTCTTTTTGAAATAAAAATACCCAAATACAGCTAATGCCATTAAAACAAAACCTACTCCGATTAAGATTTCCCCGCTCAATTCTTCACTTTCCAATAAAATACTTGTCTGACCGCACTCAATTGATTTATTGTTATAAGTAGCAGTGCATCCAAGAGAGTATTCTCCTTTGCTTATTCCTTTTGCATTAAAACTGAGTTCTGTTGATTGGTCAGCATCAAGGAAAGCAATTGTTTTGGTTATTTCTCCAATAGTTTCAAGCCCTGTTTGTAAATCAACCGAAATATTGCTGATTTTGGTTTTCCCAGTATTTTTGACTTTTACTTTAAGCAAAATCGTTTCCCCAACTAAATGCTTATCATTTCCTGAAAAAATCTGGGCAGAAATGCTGTGTTTTGGTTCAAAAGCTTCAATACTTGGTCTGTCAGACTGAATTTTTTTGGTTTCTCCAAAAGTATTCACAAAACCAAGCTGGGCAGGAAGCAAAGTCATAGGAACAGCTTTATTTGCAACTGCAGAATAAGAAATTCTGTATTCACCCGGAACAACACAATCAGTATTCACATCCCTTTCCACGCATTTTGGAACAATTCCTTTTTTTGAGGTTTCTCCTCCGAGAATAGTAATTTCTTCTAACCATTCCTCCAATTCTCCTCTTCTATAGCTTAGTGAAACCTCGGAATCCTCGCTTCCGTAATTTTTTGCAACAGCATCAACTCTAAAAGGAACACCGACAATTGGCTGATAAGTTTCAAGTTCAAGCTTAAAACCATCTTTTTCTGGAAAGAAAGGTGCATAATAAACCCCGAATTCAGAATTAGCTGAAATTAAAATTCTATTCACACTGAAAGAAGTTTTACCACAAACCCTAAGGTTGTTGTTTTCAGCTATTTTTTCCCTCGGAATCCAGATTCTGGCAATATTATTCAAAAAATCAGTTGATTTTAATTGTGCAATACTGTTATCATCATTAAAAAATACAAATATTGAAGCTTCACTTTCTGTTTTTGGAGAAAATTCAGCATTTAATGAAAAAATTGGAAATACTGCTGAATTTAGATCCTGATTCAGAATAAAATCGAACTTTTTGCAGTCATACTTATCAAAACCATTTATGTAGAAGTCTTGATATCCTTGTTCTTTGAAACTGAATTCGCTTACAGGAGCAGCCATAGTTATGTAGCTCAGAAGAATCAGTGTTATGAGTAAAAATCCAGCTTTCATTCATTTTCCCTTTTTTCTATTTCCATTATTATTAGCCTTATTGTTTCTTTTATACTTTTCCTGTTTTCAATCACAATAACCTTATTTTTTTCATAATTTCTACTACTATGCTTCTTACAGTAATCAATTCCTTCACAGAACACATTATCCTGAATTTTTTCCGCTTTATAACCTCTTTCTTCCAATCTCATTTCCAGAATTTCAGGATTGCACTTAATTAGCACTAAATAATCAAAATTAACCTTAATTTCACAAAGCATATGCCCTTCTATTATAATATTTTTTTCTTTTTTCAAAAATTCATTCAATTTGGCTTTGAGCTTGCTTAAAGGAACAACTAATTCATTTTCAGTAACATCAAATTCCCCAATTCCTTCCTTTAAAGCGAATTCTTTTTCGTTAAAAACTTTGAAATTAAATGCTTTCCCAAGCAGTTTTGAAACACTTGTTTTTCCGACGCCTGGAGTTCCAGTAATGCCTATTTGCATGCAAAATTAGTGTTAAGAAAGGGATATAAGGTGGTGAGAGGAGTTTTTGGGAAGGGGTGAACAAAACATGTTACACGGATCTGAGACAGGGCTTTCTCAATCCAATTGCTTCGTCCTTTAACCTCTCGCCACCTTGTTCTAAACATTTAATGAGCTTAGCAGTTCTAGGGCTATTACTGGTTGTGAGCCTACTCCCAAATAAAACTACCATATCATTCACCATGTTTAAAACGTACTTAGTAAGAACTAACTAATATAAATACTTTTCGCAAAAAGAAGCTCTCTCCTGCCTTCATTTCAAAAATAACTGGACATGATGAATTTAAACCAAAAAAGAAGCCCAATTTAGCCTTCTTTCTTATGTATATTGGGTTTTTTCACTTGGTTTTTTAACAGTGTAAAAATTGCTAAAAAAACCAGTTATGTATAACATGGTTTGTGTGCT
>JANLGZ010000100.1 GCA_024653905.1 archaeon | reverse complement strand
GAAAGAAAAACCTGTACTAAAAAGAAAGAGAACAGCCCACTGCAAAGCAGTGTGCATCGTACCCAACAGCCGAAACTGTTGGTTCCAAATCTCTGCGGGGCTATTTCAGTTTCTTTGCATCTTTCCAGATTGCATAAAAGAATTTTCTGTATTGTTCGGCGTTTTCTTTGCATATAATTACAAATGCTTTTGGGGTTTTGCCCCAGTTGATTGTAATAACCATATCTTTGGCAATTGATATTCCTGTCGGTAGTATCTGTTTGGTTGTTCTGAATTCATAAAATTTGGTTTCTGAATAGTTCATTTTTGAAATAGCAAGTTTATCCTTAGAGTTACAAATAATTTTTGCCTTTGCTCCTGTTTTAGCTCTTTTCTGATGGAACTTTTTAAACATTAAAATTATTGAGTTATTGTTTAATGCTGCATCAGAGAAAGTCATTGCAAGATATTCATCTTTTTTTGCCAGTTGATTAACTATTTCATCATGCAGTGATTTTATTCCCTCAAAACCGTCATATATTTTTACTTCTTGTGTTGTTCCTGTGTGCTTTTGTTTAAGCACTAATTTAGGAAGAAGTTTGATAAAATTATTTTTATCTTTTTTGAGTTCATTTTCCTTGCTTTGGATGTAATCAAGAATTCTTTTAGGGGATGCAGCCTGAAAATATTTTGTGTCCTTTTGAATAGATTCAGTAACAAGACCCTTCTTCTTTAATTTTTCAAGAATCTCATAAACCTTCGACCTTGCAGCACCAGATTTTAGTATAATCGGTCCTGAAGTTGTGTTTCCCAATTCTATTAAACTAAGATAAACTTTAATTTCTCCTTTTGTAAATCCTATTTTTTCCAATATTCCAGTGTCCATTATAATTTTGCAGTTATTCTGATTATAAATCTCTCTTTTAGTTCACCCCTAAGGGGGGAATAATTTATATCTCTATTAAACGCGGCAATATTAGTATATGCAATAAATAAGGTGCTAAAATGTATGTTTGCTCATATTGCAACAAAAAGTTTGCTCAATGCGGTGTTCTTGCTGAGGACGTTAAAAAACACGTTTCAGCCCATACGGGTATTTATTGCAGAATGGAATATGTCAATTCTAAATTTATTCCGGTAACCCCCAAGATTTATTCTGAGTGATTTTTTTAATTAGGCTCTCTGGGCTATTTATTTTTTTTTCATTCCCTGTGCGTTTTAAAATTATTGCTTTGATTTCTTCATACGCTTCCTTTTCAATTCCGCGAGCATCAAGATGAGGATATTTTACAACAATTGCGTCTACTATTGGAGTTATTTCTTCTGGTCTGAATGCCCAGAATGTTTCACCTAAATTATCAGCAATCTGCTTTCTAATATTTTCAGAAATTTCGGGGCGCCTTTCATTAGTATTTTTTTCATGAAGTTTAATACGTTTTGGCGGTTGTTTCATAATTATATTACTCGATAAGCCGTATAACTTCTTTGTGATTCAGAAATCCGCAAGGGTTTTATTTCATTTGAGTAAAGTCAAACCTTAATTCTTTGCGGAATTATTTTCTTTTTTGGGGGGCTGGTGGTTTACCGTAACTATGTGAGAATGGTCGGTGGTCTGGGCCATCTCTTCTTCTGTTCATATATTCAGCAGCATTGCCGCCATCAGCTAATATTGTTGCTCTCCTATAATTTGTCATAGTTTCTTTCCTGAATTCAGTATAAAATGATTTCATATCTTTTTCAGTTTCTCTTGCCACTTTTTTGTAATCAAGGAGGCCCGTTCCAAAACCCAGTTTTTCTTGTTCCATTGCTTTCAGAAAAACCTCTGCAATTTCAGGATCAAACTGGCCAGTCTTTATACCTTTTCTTATTTCATCAGCAAGATTTCCCAAACCCTTACTTTTTTTGTAAGTTCTTCTGGCAAGGATTGCATCAGCCACCTCCACTACTTGGGCTATTTTAGTGTGCAAACCAAAATTGTGTGCATCAACACCATAATAACCTCCGCCTTTTCCGAATATTTCATGATGGTAATAAGCAGTTTCTGCTATAATTTGGGCTAAAGGATTTCCTTTAAGCAGATGTTCAACAAAACCTCTTCCGTAAGCTGTGTGGCTTTTCATTCTTTCATATTCCCGTTGAGTAAGTTTTCCTGGTTTGTGTACTATATACGGTTCAACAAAACCTTTTCCCGCATCGTGCAATAATATGGCATATTCAACAATATCCCTGTCAGACTTGTTAAGCCCCATCAATTCCGCTATTTTTCTTCCCAAAAATGCAGCTCGTTCATTGTGTCTGAACATATAATCAACCATAACACTTTGCATTCTAACTGTCGGATTAGGCAGAGTCACAGTTGCAGGCAGAGATTTTTTAACGTTAGCTGGAATAATCCTGCTTTCTTGCACATTTACAATAACTGGTTTTTTGCTTTTAGTAATCATCTATTACGAATACTATTGGATAGTATAAATATTTTTTCCTGACGTTATAAACACTGTTTGATTGGTTAATTAAATAAAGATTAATATTTTTACTTGTATTTTTTAGTTGCTTCGGTTAAGTCAGATGAATTCAAACAGGCTTTTTTGCTTTTGTGCTTCGGAAAAGCCACTCACTTTAACTCCAAATCTCCGTGCAACAAAATCTTTTCGTTCACTGAAAAACTGTTCAAAAAGTTCTTTTGTGATTGATAAAATTTCATGTTCTTTTTGGGTTGGTCTTTCAATTGTTTTGCTTCGTGTGAGAGATTCGAGCTTACTGGAAATCAGAATTATCGATATTGTTCTGAAATAAATTTTTTTTTCGGAAACTTTTTTTGATAATTCCATTGCAATGCTTTTGGATTCTTCATACAACACAGAAATTGATGAAGTGTCTTCTTTCAAAGTTTTAATGCGCGAGTACTGCTGTTTTTCCCGTTCCTCAACCTCGCTTTCATCTTTTCCCAAAGATTTTTCATGAATCATTACCCCCTTATTTTCGCCGAACCATTCCTGCAAATTCTTAACAGAAACTTTTGAAAGCTGAGGGATAGTGTTAATTCCTTTTTCTTTAAGCGTTTCAGCAGTTTTTGGACCTATTCCGTGCAAATCTTTTATTCTTTTTCCGCGCAAAAATTCCTTGATTTCTGCAGGAATTATAATTGTTAACCCGTTTGGTTTCTGCACTGAAGAAGCCATTTTTGCTATAAGTTTATTCGGGCCTATTCCAACGGAGCATGTTAATTTTTCTTCTTCAAAAATTTTCTTTTTAATTTCTTCTCCAATTTTACGTGCTTCAACAAAACTCGATTTGGTTTTTTCAGTTACATCAAGATAAGCCTCATCAATTGAAACTTGTTCAAAATTATCCGAAAATTCTCGCATCAGGTTCATTATTCGTTCGGAAACTTCAGAATAATATTCGCGGTCCGCCTTTAACACAACCAGATCTTTTGATTTTTTCTTTGCAAATGCAATTGGCATTCCTGCATGAATTCCTAATTCGCGTGCTTTATAATTTGCTGTTGCAACCGCTCCTGAAAATTCTGTTCTTCCAGAAAACATGCAGACACAAACTGGTTTTCCTTTCAGTTCTGGTTTGCGAAGCTCTTCAATTTGTGCGTAAAAATAGTCAAAATCAACGTGCAGTATCACGCGGTTCATTTCAAATCACGTTCGCATGAATTTTACTGCTTCAGGAAATAAACGCCACATGTTTGGTTTTGTGAGTATTTTTCCCACAAATTTTGATGGTCTGTCCATGTCTCCGTGTTCGCTTAAAAATTCCCCGATTTTTGCCTTGTTCATTTTTTGGAACATTTTGTCAAGCTGATCTTCATTTTTACTGTTAATGAACTGCCTTATCTTCCAGTGTAATCTTAATTCTTTATTAAGTTCAGCACAGTTCTTTTCATAATTTTTCAAAGGTTTATTATTTTTGAAATGAGCATCAATAGAATTTGCTGCTATTTTTCCTGCTTCAATTCCAAGAATTATTCCTCCGCCTGTTGTTGCTTTTGTTTGGAAAGCAGAATCACCTACCAAAAGCATATTATCTTGAACAATATTTTTCAAAGGTTCTCCAACAGGAATTAAAGAACTGCATTTGTCACAGAATTCTCCTGAAATATTTTTTTCATTTACAAACATGTTGAAATCTTTTCTAATGTTTTTTGATGTGCTTGCCAAACCAACTCTTGCTCTTTCTTCGCTTTCTGGAACAATCCATGCAAAAAATCCTTTTGAATAATCACCCATATAAATCTGAACATATTTCGGGTCAAATTTTCCTTTTGCAACAACCTGATAAGCATGAACATAATTTGTAATATTTGTTTCAAAACCCATCAGGCTTCTGGTTTTAGAATTAACTCCGTCAGCACCAACAATCAGTTTTGATTTTTGAAGGCCACCTCTTCCTTTCTGTTCTGTAAAAATTGTTTCATTTCTAATGTCAATCATTTTTGTATTGAGGTGTATTTCTACTCCTGCTTCTGTTGCCTCTCTTGCAAGAACCCTGTCAAAGCCGCCCCTATCAATTACATAAGCAACAGTTGAGCTTTTTTTTACCTCTATCATTTCATGATTTGGCGAATAAATTTGAGCCCCTCTGATTTTGTTCATCAGGGTTTCTTCAACTTCTTTTCTGATGCCGACATCCTCAACACCACTAGCGCTAATAATTCCTGTGCAGTTAACAGGTTTGCCAATAACATCATGTTCTTCAAGAACTGATGTTTTCCAACCCAGTTCCTGACATTTTCTTGCAGTAACTAATCCAGCAGGACCAGCTCCAATAACAGTAACCATGTTCATATAATTTTCACTAAATAGAGAAGAGCGAACCTTTTTTTAGTTGTTTTTATTGACTGTTAAAAACAGTTAATCGTCATTCCAGGCAAATTTGCCCTTCTTGTCTTCTGGTTCTTTTTTGAATAAGTCTCCAAAACCGCCACTTTTACCTTTATACACTGTATGAAGGCCTTCACTTTTCAATCCGCTATTGCTATTTTTTCTCATTTTGTGGAACAAAAATGCGCCCCCTCCGAGAATTCCAATGCCTCCAATAAGAACTACAAGAATTACTGCTACAATGAAAATTATCCAAAGCATATCTGACAAAGGAGTTATTTCAACAGGATCCTGTATGTTTTGTTTAAGCAGTACAGGGGGTGATTTGTAAGAATCAAATTGCACTGCAACATCATTTGCCTGTTGTTCTGTCAAACCAGTTGCCGCAATATATTCAACAGTAACCGCCTTTTCGTTTGCAACTTCACCCAAATCAAATTTAATTATAGGGTCCTGCTGAACAACAGTAAACGGATTTTCAGAAACAATGTTGTTTGCATTATTTGTAACCCCTTTTGGTATTACTTCAATTAACTGTAATCCTTTTGTGTTTCCGCTGTTTTTGAAAGTAATGATTATTGTAACTTTCAATCCATCATCGGTTTTTGTGATTAATAGGTTTCTTTCAGGAGAATTTTCCATGAACAAAGTTTGTGCTTCTGAAAGAAGTTCCTCTTTAATTCCTGCATTCTTGAAAAGATCCATCAGATTTGCAGTGTTAAAAGTTCCTTGTTTTTCAATAAAAATTTCCTCGTTGATATTGTGCACTTCAAGTTCTGCTTCTGCAACTGCTTTGTTACCTGCCTTGTCCTGAGCACTTACTTCTAATTTATAAGTCCCGTTTGCTTTTGAATTTGAATTCCAGCTGAACTCATAAAAATTTCCTTTCTTTTCTAATGTGCCAATGCGGATTCCTTCAACAAAAGCCTCTACTTTCTCAATCCCGCTGCCGGAATCATCCGCAGTAACTCTGATTAAAATCTGTCCGACTGCTTTTTCTCCCTCTGCAGGAGACTCAATTATTATTGTTGGGTTTACTGAATCAACCGTGAATTCCTTTTGTTTTTCACAGGCGTTTCCTTCTGTATCTTCGCCCTGAACAAGAACACTACCAGTTCCTGTTGTTCCTTCAGGAACAAGGTACATTTCTTCAAAGCTTCTGCCTTCCTGTTTTGTGGATAAAGTTTCATAACCTTTTCCAGGCATTTTTACTTTAATATCCGCGTCAAATAAATCTCCACTACTCACTGTTATGCCAATATTAAGTTCTCCTGCTTTCACGTTTGCAGGAACATCAATAGTAATTCCAAGTGAGCATGAACCCCCTGATAATAATACTTTTTTTTCAACACTTCTTATGCCTTCATTTCCTACATTATCAATTGCCTGAACCCTGTAATAATAAGCAATTCCTTTCACTAAACTTGTGTCTTCATCCGTGTAATTGGTACTGGTTATTTCTGTGAATTTTTTTACTCCTGGTTCATTGATATCAAAGCCGCTGTCTTTACTTCGGTAAACAATGTATTTTGCGATTCCTGAATTATTTCCTGATGGCCTGTCATTAGATTTATCCCATGAAAGGAAAATACTTCCATCACTCTGGCTTATTCCAAAAATATTTGTAGCCACATCAGGACCGGTTTTATCAATCTTAATTTTGTAGTGGTCAGTTGAACTGCACCCGCTTGAATTGCATGCCGCAAGATGGAACCACACAATTCCGTCTTCTCTGTTAGAATAATTTTTTTCTCTTGTAGTTTCTGTGCTGTCATTCTCAGTGCCAACAGTATAATCTTCAGTATCATTCAATGCATATCTGTAATCAACAGTATCTGAAACTGAATCCCACCTGAATTCAGGGTCATCATTTGTTGTCCATTCATCTTCAGTATGAGTATCAGACCTGATTGTTGGTTTTGAAGGGATGCCGGTTTGAGTAACCTGAGGAGCCGCACTTTTTTCTTCTGAATTTGGACTTTTGTTTCCTGACTTGTCCTCAGCAATGATTTTGAAATAATAAGTTGTTCCGTTTGTGAGCCCTGTGTTTGAAAATGTTGTTGTTGATTTGGTTGACTCTGTTTTGATGAGGTTGCCACTTTCTGGAGTGAAACTTGCTGAAGTTGACCTGTAGAGTAAGTAATTTTTGAAATCTATTGTAGTGGATGCGGTCCATGATAAGTCAACTTTTTCGTCTCCTGCTGTTGCACTGAAACCAGTGATCTGAGCGGGCGGAGTGTTATCAATATAAATAAGAGTTATTGTGCCTGCAGGATTTGCAGAGTTTCCTGCCAAATCTGTTGCATTGACATTAAGAATATAATTCTGAGTGCTTATGTCCATTGCTGTTTCATTATATTCACAGTGATAATTTTTGTCCTGTTTTGTACAGTGATTTGCGAAAGAAAATACGCTGTTTGCGATTCCGCTGAGACTTATGCTATTGATACCTGAAACCGTGTCATTTACATCAAAACTCACAAAGTTTGAATTGTAACTGCTCTTGTTGGAATCATTAGGTTGCCTGAATGTTGCTGTAGGTATATTATTGTCAATCTTAAAACTTAAACTGCTTGCAACAAATGAA
>JANLGZ010000036.1 GCA_024653905.1 archaeon | reverse complement strand
ATGTATAACATGGTTTGTGTGCTGAATTTGATTAGTTTGAGTTAAAAATAGGGGTTCTAAAATTCTTTTAGAAAAAGAAATAGGTTTTTAGCGTAATCTTACGCTGTCCAAATTATTTATGGATTGTGAGCTTATTCCGAACTTTTGTGAGAAGTATTTAGCTAGTTCTATTGTTTTTGATGCTTCTCCGTGGTCTGTTAGGATTCTTTTTGGTTTTGGCTTCAAATTTCTTACATATGCCTGTAATTGCTTCCTATCTGAGTGTCCTGAAAAACCATCTAAAGTCTCAAGGCGCATATTAATGTTTAGTCTTCTTGTTCTTCCATTATCCATTGTTACTGGAATGCTTTTCAACCCAGATTGAACCTTTCTTCCCAAAGAACCTTCTCCTTGGTAACCAACAAATACCATTGTATTGATTGGGTCTTCTGCCATTTTGTAAAAATACTGTACACTTGCTCCTCCAGTTAACATTCCGCTTGAAGCAATTATAATCGCTTTTCCGTTTTTTATAATCTCATCTCTCTGATCGGGTGTAGCAACTTCAAAAATATCTGATGTAAAAGGACTATCGTTCTGTAAAACCCTTTTCTGTACTGCATTTCTTAAATATTCAGGGTAAGCAGTGTGAATTGCTGAACTCTCTTTAATCATTCCATCAATGTAAACCCTCACATCCTGATCAATTAAACCGCGTCTGTAAAAATTTTCAATAATAAGCTGAATCTCTTGTGCTCTTCCTACAGCAAAGCTTGGAACTAAAATCGAACCGCCTTGCCTTATTGTTTCCTGTATTACTTTCAAAAACTGAACCTCAGAATCTTCCCTTGGGGTTTGAATATCATCCCTTCCACCATAAGTGCTTTCAACTATCAGAGTTTCAAGCCTTGGATAATTACTATCAACATTATTGAATAGCCTTGTAAAACCGTATTTTATATCCGCACTATAAACAAGATTATGGGCACCTTCTCCAATATGCAAATGTACAGAAGCACTTCCAAGAATATGCGCCGCATTATGGAATGTCAATCTCATATCTGGTGCAATATCAGTAACCTCTCTATACTCTCTTGTAATGCAGTATTTCAGCATTTCTTTAACGTCTCTTTCCTGATAAGGCCCGTCTTTGTTATCTTTGGCATTAATATCAATGTAATCAAAAAGCAAAATCGCGATTAAATCCCTTGTCGGTTCCGTACAATAAACAGGTCCCCTGTAACCAAGTTTGAATAAATATGGTATAAATCCAGAGTGATCCATGTGAGCATGACTTAAAATAACTGCATCAAGTTCATCAATTGGAAACCTTATTGCATCTAAAAAAGGAAAAGCATCTTCATTATTCTGTGCTGCTACATTGATTCCGCAATCCAATAATACTTTAGTTTTTCTTGTTTCCAAAAGAATACAACTTCTTCCAACCTGTCTGAAACCTCCTAATGGAGTTAATCTAATCCAGCTTGGGCTTGATTTTTCAGAATAAATTTTATTAGCAGTTTGTTGCAGGATTTTTTTCCTTTCAGCAGCATATTTATTCAAATGATTTCTTACCCCTCTCAAAACATCACTTGGTTGAGTTGGAGCTCTTAGAATATTAGGCGTCCATCCTGTTTCAAGAATAATTTGTTTACTTGTTTGTCCGCCTTTTCCAATAACCAATCCTGGTTTTAAACATTCAATCACAACTTCACTGAAAGGTTCACTAAATTGTATTTCAGTTATTTGTGCATCTTCCGGAACAATTCTCATTATTGCTTCTTTTGCCTCTTTCTGATCAATCAATAATGATTTATCTGCTCTGATGTTTACCTTTTTCTTTAACTGGAAAGCAATATTTTTCACGTAATCTTCGTTTTCGTGAAACATTTTTGGCTTTTTCGTGTAAATAGCTACTTCCGGGCCCTCAAGGTCTATTGAGGTTATTTCTGCTTCTTTCGGAACTATAGCATTTATTGTGTCTTTTACTTCTTTCAAATAGTCTGTGTTTTCCATGAATTAATCCCTAAAATGTATTTAAGAAAAAAAATTTTTTGATCAGTAATTTAATTCAAAAGCAATTAAGCAGTTTTGACTTCTTTGGATACTTTCTCTGCCTGCTCCTTAGAAAGTTGCCTTACACCTTTTGAGTCAATAACAAATGCTGTTACACTAACTCCTCCAGAGTAAAGATCCCTTCTCTTTCCTGATTCAATTGCCCTTATTGCAAGAGTAATTGCTTCTTTTTCATTCATGCCTTTTTTGTATCCAAGGTCAAGAGTGTTCAAAGCCTGTTCTGTGCCTGAACCAGAAACAGCGTACTTATCTCGTTCGAGAATTCCGCCGTAAGGAGTAAGATCAAATAATTCTGGTTTTCCATTAAAACCGCCAACTACTAACTGAACAATATAAGGAGCATATCTATTCCCATTCAAAATGTTTGATAAAAATGTTGTTGCTGCTCTTGCAGTCATTGTTTCGTTTCTTTCAAGTTCATAAATTCTTGAGTGGCTTTTCAAAAACCTTATTACTGCTAAACTATCCCCGACATTTCCTGCATTTGTAACTGCTAATTTACTGTTAATTTTGTAAATTTTTTCAGATTCATCATCATAAGCAATATGCCCCATGCTTGCTCTTTGATCTGCCGCTAGTACAACGCCACCATCAAATATTACTCCTACAGTAGTAGTGCCTGTTTTAATATCCTGAATCATAAAAAAATCCCAAAAATAGTTTTATTGAGCCTAAACTAATACGCTTCCTAAACCTTTATAAAGGTATTTTAGAGTGTGTTAATTGGGTTTTTTAACCCTATAATCTATTTCAAACAAATCACTGATTTTTGCTGTTGCATCTGCTTCGCCCATTCCTTCTTCCATTAAAGCATCAACTTTTTTCCGAAACACCTCAGGAGGAATTCTAAAAAGAGGATGGGCATCCTTGCCACCTCGTCTGCTTTTTCTATCCTCTGTAGTGTGTTGCTTTACTGCTTTACGACGTTCTCTGTGTGTTCCAGCCATAATAAAATAAAACTCTGCGGAAGTATATATTTCTTTTCTTCAAAAATCAGAATTGTGTATTTTTGGTTTAGAATCGATTTTTGTTTTTAGTTTTTGTTCACAAGCAAAAACACGCTGATTAAAATAAGCACAATAAATACTGGTGGTATTTCTGGGGTTGCTGTTGTTGCCAGTCCTGTGTTCAGTATAATGTTTTTGTAATCCGTGTTGTCATACAATTGCGTTTCATCTGGCACTGTTCCGCTTGTGTTTACAGTGTCTATTTGTGCAATAATTGTTTTCATGCCTTCCCCAAGGTCTGCTGTGTCAAAAGTAACTTCTCCTGTTTGGGTTGCGTCCGTTCCTGAAAAAGTCAGCGTAAGAGGTCTTTCAACAATCACACTTTCTGCGTTTGTTGTTTTCACTGTTACATTAACAGATTCCACAAAAGATTCAAAGCGTGTGACAACAATCGTTGCTGTTATAAGAGTGTCCGCAAGCGTGTACTCATCTTTATCAGTTGTAATTTCAATTTTCACATAATTATCTCCTGCAGTGCCGCCGCAAATCAAACTGACTAATTCTGCATCAAGGCACTCATCGCCGTTTTCAAGGATGCATACAATACTGCTTCCATTATTCACGCATGGTGCCGGCTCTTCACTAATGCACACATAAGGTTTGCTGCAATCAATCTGGCCGGGGGCTATTGCAAAGGATTGTAAAGCCAGAAAAATCAGGCAAAGAAGGAGAAAAAACACCCCTGCTTTCTTCATCAAAATCATCCCCCACTTACCAGGCGGGTGAGGATGTCACTAAAAGTTGACCAAGCAAGACCAAAATCATATAATGTGCCTGGAACAAGGTTAAATGTTGCAGTCTGGCCGTTTATACTGCCGTTACTTGGCGTCAGGGAAACAGTTTGCCCATTTGCGGTTATCACAAGCGGGTCCGTGAGACCTGCACCGTAAGCATAAACATAGAATGTTTTTGGAGTTGTAACTGGGGCTATTGAACTCATCGTGATTTCGAAGGTTTTGTTATCCGGATTAATCAGGTTTTGCAGAATTAGAGGCGAAGTGCTGCTCACAGAATAAGTCAGAGAGGTTTGGCCTGGTACAGCAAATGTATCAAAGAAGACATATTCTCCTTGTTCTAAATTTGTAAAAGACACAACAATGATTTTGGTCTGCGGGCTTGTTGTATTGCAAGTGTATTTTGTTTGCAAACCAACGGTGGTTGTGCTACACTGACAAGTGGTTGGAGATGGTCCAATTGCCTGGGAAATGTTACAGGTTAAAGTATCATAATCTTTTATTATTGCCGTATTCGTGCCACCTGTTGAAATTAAGCTATCTGCATCATCATAAAATTTTATTTCTATCTTAAAGTTTGAAAGAAGAGGCGGTTCGCCTGCCAAGGCGGAGTATGAAAAAAGAGGCGAACAAATGTCATAATTTGTTCCTGGGACGAGTGCTAAACCCCCCATTGAAATGTCTTCTGTATATTTTACATGGTTAGTGGTAAGTTCAGTCAATTTAAAATTTATTTTTCCAAGTTTAATATTTGACCCTGAAGAGGGAGTATAATTAGTGCATAATTTCATTGTATCTGGAGTGTCACTTTGCAAATAAGTTTTTGTAGGGTAAAGAGAAGTAACAAATATAAAAGCAGGTCCTGATGCAGGTTCAAACTGCATCGTTGCTGTTGTTCTGGAGTAAAAATTCGGAACGTGTACGCTTGTCAGAGTCACTCTTGACCAGTAGCTTAACACATCTGTCCTTTCACAGTCCTGTCCTATTTTGACTTCAGTGTTGCCACCGTTAGCAGGCAAATAAACTGTTTTGTTGGCTGTGTCAAGAGTTGCACAGCTGATATTACTTGTGGTATCAATAAGAACTGTAGTCAGGGGAGTAGGGCCTAAATTAGTGGCTTTTATGTAAATATCAAACTTGTCTGTTGCTGAAGGAACAGCAGGGTCAAATCTTATTTCAGGGTGAATAAATTCCCATTTGTCGCTTTGGGGGGTAATAGGTGTTTTTATGTAAAATGATGCTGCCGTGAATGTTCCTGTACTTGCGCTATTTGTGATATAAACATCAGTAGGGTAAAAATTCAATCCTAATGAGGTGTAATCAGGTAGGTTTTCATAAACGGGTATTTCAAAAGAAATTATTTGAGTTGCACCCATATTTATATTTGCTGGAGGAATAGGAGAGGTAGATGCTGAATCTGCTCTTTTTTCGTATACAATGTTAGGGAGAACACCAACTTCTGGCAAATAATAATTATAAGCCGCTCGAAAGCCAGTATAGGAAACAGTAAAACCACTTCCATCCGCATCACCAATATTCTTAACTGCATAAGATACCGTTAAAGTTCTGTCATTTGCATTTGAAAGGTCGATGCTCTGTGCAGTGTAACCTGGACTGTTCACTATTCCATCTACTCTTAATTTTTCTATCCCTGCCGCATTTTTAATCAATAAATTGCTGATTTCATAAACAGGTCCGGTTGCGGCAAAGCCATATGAAATCATTGCTGTTAAGAGAAGTAAAATTAATAGTGTCTTTTTCATCCAAAATCCCTTTTAGGTTCCTTGTGTTTTTTTTTGCGTGTTTATTGTTAGCTGTTTTTTTTTGGGTCGCGGTTTCCTGAAGCAAAAACACCCCGGAATATTTTTAGTAATTAATGTTTTCTCATATATATATTACTTTCTTTATTGGTGTTGCTGTTCGGTTATTTGGCTTAATTTGAGAAAATTGAATTAAAAAGATTTTTTTCGGGAGCCGTTTTTTTAAAGGAACTTTATTCTTTTTTTTTGTTTTTACCTATAAAACCCTGACAGCTATCCCCGGACTCTTTTTTCAATCCATTCGTCCGAATAGCCTTTAGCCCTGTAAAGTTCTTTCATGGTTCCTGCGACAGTTCGGGATTTTCAATTTCCTGGACGCGCTCATATCCAACTTGTGCGAGCCAGCGCTTGAATGGTTCGGCCTTTGGCTAGGGAATCGACTGTATGATTCTAAACATATTTTTTGTGTTAGCACAGTCAGTTTCCCTTGATTTCCCGTCTTCCGCAGGCATTTTCAACTGTACGATTTTATCGTACGGTTCAAAACCTTTCTCTGAAAGTTTGGCTTTTAAGTCAGACCAATATCTCTTAGGCAGGGTGCTCGCTTCCAAGGCGCTTACAATATTTATTACTGAAAAAAACCAATCATTTTCGTGCCATATTCGCCTTATTTTCTTGTTTTGAAAAACAACTAACGCATTTTGATTTTCCATCAACACAGATATGTCAGAGAACAAGGCAACATCTATCAAACCAAACTAACCAACTGGGTTTCTTGAAAATACAGGGAAACCCACACCTTTAGGCGTGGGAGGACGTCACGTTCAACCTGCTGTTTGTCGGTTTTCTTTAATCAGATTTTAATGCTCATGGTGATGTACTGTGCCATCAGCATGTGTGTGAGTATGCGTTCCAGATTTGCTCTCTTTTTCTTTTACAGTTTTTCCTTCAAAGCTTTCCACAAATTCAACTGATTTGATTTCAGGAATCGCTTCTTTTATGGTTTTAGTAAAAGGAACCAATAATGCTCCGATTTGTGAAGCCAGTTCTTTTGGAAACTTAACCTTCAAAATATTTTCCTCTAATTTGGTTTCAACTTTCTTATCCTTCATTGGAAAATATTTTTCAGTTAAAACCTCAGCTTTCTCTTTAGTGGTTTTAATTTCTTTAATAATTTTAACAGAATATTCAACATCTTTCCCGGCTAAATCATTATTCAAATCAACTCTAACTCTTCCTCCAGAAACTGTCTGAACTCTTCCATATTGGCCATTCAAATCAACAATCAATCCAGGGAATGGTTTGATTTTTCTTTCAGTAAATTGCTTTACAGGAATAACAACAATTAATTCTTTTTGCCTCTGACCAAATGCCTTTTCAGGAGAAAGTTTAATATTTTTGGATTCGCCTTCACTCATTTCTCTCAAAGCAATATCTAAACCTTTAAGGACATCTCCGTTGCCTATTATGACTGGAACTGGTTTGAAAACAGCTTGTTCTTTGTACAAACCTGCTTCTTTTGCGGTTTTTTCATCTGTTGTGTCAAATATTTTTCCACTTTCACTGACTTTTCCTGTAAACTCAATCAAAATACATGATTTTTCTTTCATAAAAACACTTCCGAAAAAAGTTGTTTTAAAAGCCTTTTTCAGCTTGATTAACTAATCAATTAACTTTGAATAATATTATAAAAGTAGTGATACGAATGGGATTGACAAAAAACCAGCTTGGAGCCATTTTTTTAGCTATTGTAATGTTCGGCTCAGTACTTGGGCTATTTGCTTCACAGGATAACACTAATAATTCAAACAATATTCCTCCTGAGGGGTATGTTCCAGATGTTCCAATAAATCAAACACCAACCACTATTGCTTATGAGGTTCCTCAGATTCAGGCTACTGTAATAGACCTATTTCCCACAGTTGTTTTGCTTGCAAAATCAGGGGATTTTGAATTAAGTGAAACTACCTCAAAAATATTAGCAATTAAGGAAGTTGTTTCTGTTAATAATCCGCAGTTTTTTGATGATTCTGCAAGGAATGAAAACTTCAGGGCAGATTTAAGGATTGATTCTCCAGAAGCAATAAGAACTGCATTTGAATCAATAAATGCAATTGAATCATTAACCAATGTTCAGATTTTTCCGCAGGCATTAGTTTCGATTCCTGAAACAGTAGAATTTCGAAACGAAGACCTTGACCTAACACAGGAATATACTTTTACCGAGCCTCAGGCACAGGCATATGTTACAATGGACACTCTCAAAGGAGATGATTTAATTGTTTCATTAAATGCTTCTTTTGAAGGGCAAAATTTAGTCAGTTTAACCGCTTTTGAATTGCGCAATAATTCAAGTTCTCCTCAGATTTACTTTACAGAAGATTCCTTTCCAATTGATTCTGTTGAAAACGAGTTTTTTGTAAAAGCTTCTGCTGATTATTCAAAAAAAGCAGTACTTGAGAATGCAAAAACAATCCTCGAAGAAAATAATAATGCAGAAACATCCACTATTCAAGTTTCTCCTCTTAGTACAAGCATAAATGTTTATTTTTCTGATGCCAACAGTTTTTTTCCAGAGGATTTGAATTTCTTTTTGAGTTCTTTTGACGGAGCTGTTTCCAGCAGTATTGCGTCTGATAATAGTTTCGCAGTAGTTGAGTTTAATCCGGGAACAGATTTTGGTTCTTTCAAAGATTCTTTAGAAGAAGGGCTCAATTCGTTTGGTTTTGAAGTTGATAGAATCGAAGAACCAAAAGTTAGTTTACAGGGAACAATTCAAGCAGAATCAAAAGAAGCTTTGCTTGCAAGCATTACACAAACAAACATTGATATTGAACCTTTACAAAAAGCAATAATCAAAGCAGACTCGATTTTTATTCTCGATGCAAACACTTCATTTTCATTAAGTTCTGGTTCTTTTGAAGCATTCGTAAACCTTGAAAAAATCCAAGGAGAAACAGTAAATCTTTCATTGGTTGTATTTGCAAACGAAAGAAGCGGAATAACTGATGTTCAGGCACAGGAAGTTGCTCCTGTACAAATCGAAAGTTAAACTTATTAATGTTTGAAACCCTTTTTCTTTTATGCGTCCAAAAATACCGTTTAAGTTTAAAGTTATAGAAGGCGGGAAAAAAAAACTTGAAGAAAGAAAAAGAGTAATGGAAAAGAAATTTGAAAACTTTTTCAAGGCAGAACTCGAGCCAATAGAACATGAATTGAAATCGTTGTTTGGGTCATTAGATAAAACCGACAGAAAAGCCGAATCGCTTGAGTCACAGATTTTTGAAAGTGAAGGAAGAAATGCCTTAAGGGAAAAGCTTCTTTTTGAGTGCATTGCTTCGATAAATGCTCTAAGGGAAAGGCAGATAACTTTGTATAAACAAGCCTTGGTGCATCTTCATGCTTTTTTGGAAACCCATGGTGGCGAACCAGGTTTGAACAAGTGCAGGGCTATGATTGTAAATTATACTGATACAATGAAACACTTTGAACAACTCATGGAAGACGGGTATAACCGTGCCTCTTATTTAGAAGAAAATCTGAAGCAACTGCACGGGTAAAGAACTATTTTTTTAATTTAGAAATTGCCTCTGACCTTTCAGACCTTTTGGCATTATTTTTTTAGTTTGCTTATTGCCTCGGCAATATCCCCGTCTGCTTCTTCCAGTGCGGTTTTAGCTTCTTCTTCAGAAACACCCGCTTGTTCGCAAACCATTTTTATGTCCTCTTCAGGAATTCCACCCTGTTCTTCACGAGCTTCTCCCATTACAGTGTAAGTTTTTTGTCCCTGCATATCAATAGCTGAAACCTGAGGGTTATCAATAATTAATCTTCCATTTTCAAGTTCGAATATTACTCTTTTGGCATCAATATCCTCATTTTTAATGCCTAGTTGCTTCATCATCATTTTCATTTTTCTTGGGTCCATTCCACCCATTCCAGGAAACATTCCACATCACCAAAAATATTTACTTTGAAAGCTTTTTTTAATAGTAATGGCTATTTTCATTATGAATAATCAAAAATTCAAGGTTTTTAAAACTAATGAGTTTGATAAGCAGTTTGAAAGGCTTTCTTCTGAAGAAAAAATTCAGGTAAATAAAATTTTGCTGCAATTGTATGAAAAAGGTGATTTAGTTGGTAAACCTTTATCTGGTTTGAGTTTTTTCAGGGAGAAGAAGTTTGGAGGAAAGAGACTTTACTATTTAGTTTATGAAACTTATTTTGTTATACTTGCAGTGGCATTGAGCAATAAAAAAACACAGCAAGCCACGATTAATCAGATTATAAGAGATTTATCTGACTATCAAAGATTTGTTTTTGAAACTTTGAAAAACAAAAAACTTATTTAGAAGGCGTCCATTCGCTTATTCTTCCTTCCTTAATGTCTTTCAGACTTTTTTTAATGCTTTGCACAAGTTCATTGTCTACGGTTGCGTTTCTTTTGAGTAGTTCATACTCTTTTTTTGAAATAGTAACAGTTTCCATAGTATTATTGATATTCAACCAGAATTTAAGGTTTTTTGTTTCAAATTGGAAAGAGGATAGAATTGTTGTTTTGCTTATAATGGTACTTTTACATATTTATAAATGATTTTCACAAAACCTGATTTTGTTTTTTTAGTTCAAAAGTTAGTGTGCGGGCCTGAAACCATCTAAAAACCAATTCAATTGTTTTCTGTAACATTTATTAATCCTTGAATCATTCTTCTTCTTATGGCAAGCAATATTATAAGCTCTATGCGGGCTTTTGATGAAAATTTTGAAGTCACTAAAGATGAGCGTTACCAAGCTTTAGAAAAGTACTTCATTCGAGGCGGGGTTATTAGTGCGGTAAAATCCGGAAAACCCTGGCCAAAATTAGCTTATCCTTCCCCTATGAGAATTGATGTTCAGATAAAAGAACTTGAAGAATTGAAGGATGTTTATTCTAAAAAAAATAATACTTGGAAAGAAAAACTTTCACAAGCAAAAACCTATCATCAAAGGCATCAATTTAAAAAATTCGCAGAACCATTGTACTGGAAACATGTTGCAAAAACAATTTCAGATCCTGATTACAAAAGCGATGCAGGTTCGGTTTCATTACCTGTTCATTTAGTTGCTGACCCGAAATGGAAACCCATGGTGAAAATGTTTGTTGATGATTTAGAATACAGAAAAAATCTTGTTGAAACTGTACAAAACAGTATTGTTTACAAAGATGATAAAAAAGTAGGAAAGTATGCTGATATTTTGCAGGATTTTCGGAGTGAAATTTCAACTTCCAAAATTGATGATTTGAGTAAAAAAGTTTCCAAACTCGAGGAAGAAATAAAATCTTTGCAATTAATCAAAAAATGGGCAAAGGAGTAAGATGAAAAATGGTTCACGTAAAAACACCGCCAAAAAAATCGCCTCCTAAGCCTAAGCCCAGACCTGCACCTGCGGTTAAGTCCAAATCTTTGCCTCTCGCTAAACCAAGTTCTAAGCCTGCAGTTGAATCAAAGGTTAATTCCAGGCCCCGTGATCATAGCGGATTGCCGCCTTCGAGAGAAGCCCGTGCTTCTAATGGGGATAGACTGACTCTTTCTAGTGGTGCAACTGTCTTTGAAAACAGTGTAGATAAAGGGCGGAGAGTAGTAATGGTTCAGGACAAAAACGGGAAAGGCAAACCAAGGACCGCTACTGTCGAGGAAGCAAACGAGTTTAATATGCGATTTCGTGCAATGAAATTGAATGGTTTTACGTTTGTAAGACAGGTTTTTGAATACGAGCGGTCAAATAAACGGGGAATAAAGATAATCAAGATTCTTCCAAATGGGCATGAGGCAGACCCAACTCCGCGAGAGTTAGGGGCTTTTGCGAATTGGGCGCAGTATAAAAAATAAAATTAACATCCAAAAAAAATAAAATCAAATTCTTTTCATTAATCTTAAATCAATCAATATTTTTACTTTGTCTTTTTTTATAAGCAATATTTTTTCATTAACTTTTTTTCATTAACTTTTTTTTTATTAAATCATTTTTAATTTTTTCATTGGCTTTTTTTTATTAAATCATTTTTTTTGCCTTGGATTAAAAAGTTATTTCTGCCCGTTAGCTTTAAATTCAAAAAAGGCATATTATTTCTTTAATGTTTGAATCTATTAAAGCTGGTTGGAAATTAACCAAGGTTTCTTTTGCAATGTTGATGGAAGAAAAAAAGTTAATGATTTTTCCTTTCCTTTCTGCATTCTTTTCTATTCTTCTTTTGGTTGGTTTTTTTGCCCCGTTCGTTATTACAGGTGCTTTATCAGTAAACACTGACACTGAATCGTTTGGAAATGTTCTTTATTTGGCTGTTCTTTTTGCTTATTATATCGGAACATCCTTTTTAGCAATTTTTTTCAATGTAGCTCTGGTTCATGCCGTAAAATCAAGAATTGAAGGCAGTGGAGAATCAATGAGTTCATCAATTAGTTTTGCATTCTCGCGATTTGGAGTTATTTTACAGTGGGCTGTACTTTCAGCTCTTGTGGGTCTGATAATGAATGCTATTGAAAGTGCCGCAAGAAAAGTAAAAGGAATAGGCCCTTTATTACTCGGAATTTTAAGAGGAATCATTGGTCTTGCATGGGGTTTGCTTACTTTTTTTATTATTCCGGTTATTGTTTACCAAAATTTAGGAGTTATTGATACAATAAAAAAATCAGGAGAAACTCTCAAAGCCACTTGGAAAGAAGCATTGTTCATTGGTTTCAGCACAGGCCTAATTTTCTTTGCAATGTTTTTAATCTGGGTAATTATTGGGGCTGTTGCGATTATTTCTGCAATTGCAATCGAACCACTTATTGGTGTTGCAGTCGCATTATTCTTTGTTTTTGGTTTCCTGATAATGATTCTTATACAATCAGCAATTAGCCAGATTTACAAAACGCTTCTTTATTTATATGCTGATCAGGGTATTTTGCCTCCAGGGTTTTCAGAAGCAGAAGTTCAGAATTTGTTCAGGAAATGAATATTTCGCATTTCTCGCACCGGCGCTCATCCGTATTCGCACCGGCGCTCATCCGTATTCGCACCGGCAACCCACCCCTTCCAGTTCTTTATAAACTCTCAGATCTCATTTATTTCAGAGGTGATTTAATGTATGCGTTTAGATTAGTAAGGTTTGTAGAAACAAGGGAACCAACACAAAATCCAAGGCAGAAAGTGTGGAGAACCTATTAGTGGGCAGGTGGTAAAATCATGGTTGAAAACAAAACTCCGATTGCAAAATTTCAGGCAGGGAACGTGAGTGTTTCTGTATGGGAAAATGATGCTAAAGAAGGAAGGCATTTTAAGAGCGTTTCAATACAGAAAAATTACAAAATAGGAGAGCAATGGAAATCCACCAATTCTCTTAATATAAATGAGATTCCAAAAGCAATTTTAGCCCTGCAAAAAGCATATGAACATCTTGCTTTGAAAGATGAACTGGTTGCAGTTACACAAATAACTTAGTTATATATGGTTAACCATGTATAATTTTTATATGTTCAAAACAAAGCAGGAAACTTTAAAAGCAAAAGCAGTAGGGGTAAAATTGACTCCTCTTGAGTATAGAAAAATAAAACAAATGGTTAATGCAGGTGTTTTTTTGAATGTTTCTGATTTCATTCGGGGGGCAGTAAGAGAAAAATTAGAAGGAACAGAAGTCATATACCTTAGGGATGTTGATTATGGTACTGCTAAAAAGGAAATTTTGGAGTATTATAAGAAAAATAATGAAGCGTATTATGAGGAAATTGCAAATGAACTTAGGTTGGATTTGGAGATGACTGTTAAAATTGTGGATGAATTAATCAAGGAAAAGAAAGTAGAGGTTATTGAATGACAATCCTTTATGAAGTAGGGGATGCAATTAAAGGTGATTTAATTGTGGCTGAAGCCAGAAAAATAAAAAAACCAAAAATTATTGTAAAAACCGGCAGGCATAAATCTCAGCAAATTATTCTTGAAGAAAATGTTTTTTGCGTTGTAAGAAAAAAGACTCGCTTTCACCCAGAATAATTTGAAATAAATGGTTTAGTTTTGAGAAAAGGTATTTTTTCGTATTTTTTTTATGGAAATAATTGAATTAGTAAAACATCACAATGGTTTTGATTCATTCAATCCAATGCAGAAAAAAGCAATTGATGCGGGTGTTTTGGAAAAAAGTATTGTGGTTAGTTCTCCCACAGCTTCAGGCAAAACAGTTGTTGCTGAATTAGCTTCTTTAAATTCAATTTTAAAAAACAGAAAAAAAGTTGTTTACACCTGTCCATTAAGAGCATTGGCTTCTGAGCATTCTAATGATTTTAAAAATAAATATTCAGCCGAACTCGGAATTAAAACTGTTTTAAGCACTGGTGATTTTGATTCTGCTGGAAAATATCTTTCACAAAAAGACATTATTTTTACTACTTATGAAAAACTAAATTCGCTTCTGAACCATCGTGCGGATTGGCTCTCCCAAATAGGTTTGCTTGTGGTGGATGAGATTCATTCCATTGGTTCTGATAGAGGGGCTACTTTAGAAATGCTTATTACAAAGCTCCGTTTTCTGAACAAGAATATTCAGGTTCTTGGTTTAAGTGCAACTATTCCAAATGCAAAAGATCTTTCCAAATGGCTTGGTGCTGAGTTAGTTGAAAGCGATTACAGGCCTGTTGAATTAAAGGAAGGGGTTTTTTTAGATGATAAAATTGATTTTGGTGAAACTTCTCAGGATGTTACTCTAAGCACTGATCCAACTATTTCTATTTGCCTTGATACTCTTAAGAAAGGAAAACAGGCTTTGGTTTTTTCTAACACAAAAAGAAGCAGTGAGGCTACTGCAAAAAAACTTGCGAATATCACCGAAAAAGTCCTCACAGAAAAGGAAAAAAATGTTTTGAATGATTCTGCTGAAAAAGTTTTAAGTGTATTGGAACAACCCACTGTTCAGTGCAGAACAATTGCTGAACTAATAAAGAAAGGGAGTTGTTTTCACAATGCTGGTTTGCTTCAGAAACAAAGAGAAATTGTCGAGGATTTGTTCAGGAGAAATTATTTGAAATTTATTGCTTCAACGCCAACTTTAGCCGCGGGGGTAAATCTTCCTGCTTATAGAGTAATTCTACAAACCCCTTATCGTTACACCGGTTATGGGATGGACAGAATTCCAGTTTCGGAATGGAAGCAAATGGCTGGGCGTTGTGTTTCTGGAGACACCGTGGTATACACTAACAATGGAGTAAAAAGGGTTGAGGAAATTTTTTCCCGCTTTTTTGGTTCGGACGAGGTCGGGAAAAAAGAGGCAGATGGCAAGTTGGAGTTACTTGGAGTTGAACTTGAAACTGGGTCTGTAAAAATTTTTTCTGTCCGTTCTTTGTGGAAAAGGAAGGCACAAGAATTGATTGAGATAGAGACCCGTGGGGGGAAAAGAATAAGGGTTACTCCTGAACACCCCATGCTTTGTTTTACCAAAATAGCCGCGGGAAAACCGAGAATTTCGCCTTTTTCCAATGCCCAAGAACTTTACGCAGAATCCTTTAGGCTTAGAAACGAGCAGGGGTTTGGTCCGACTAAAGCAGCTATGGTGCTTGGGGTGCCAGAAAAATCAAGACAATTGCAGCACTGGTTTTATGATGGTTCGAAACCGTTTCCAAACCCTTATGAGTGGCGTGAAGCCCAAAGTTTGGAGGTGGGTGAAACACATAAAGTTTCGGATTACCTGTCTTGCCCTGTGGCATTTAGTGTTATGGGGGAAGTAAGTGCCCCGATTGAGTATGTTTCTTCGGAAAAATTTGTGAGGAAAGAAGATTTGCTGATGAACAAAACTGGTCATCAAGCACACAAATTCCCTCTTGAATGGTCTGTAAATCTGTGCAGGTTCATCGCAAAAATAATGTCTGATGGCTCGATTTACTATAATAAAAAAGACAACTCTTATCTGATTAGGTATTATAACAAGAATCGTGGTGTTCAGGAGGAATATTCTTCAATGGTTTATTCGCTTTTTGGCAAGAAAACCAAAGCAAAATGGAGGCGTGGCTCTTATTGTTGCGGTTTCAAATCTCTTCCGATAGGTGATTTTCTTGCCAATCTGGGCGTTCCTTCCGGGAAAAAGGCTTTTATTCTGAAATTGCCTGAGGTGTTGTTTTATCTGCCTGACGAAATGGCAAAGGCATTTGTCAAAGAGTACAGTGATTGTGATGGTTGGGAAACCGGAAACTCATACTTTTTGATTACAAGTAGCGAACGTCTCGCACGCGACTTCTGCCTCATGTTTTCAAAGCTTGGGTGGATTCCAAGGATTTGTAGGAAAAAACCCAATTCATTTAGGCAAAGTCACATATGGGAAGTTAGCGTGACCAAATCCCAGTTTAATGGCGTTTCCAATAAAAACATGGTTGGGCAAGTGTGCCCCGACCAAATAAAGTGCATGAGAAAAATACTCGTGGATGAGTATGTCTATGATTTTACGCTTGAAACAGGGCATAATTTTATTGCCAACGGATTGGTTATCCATAACAGTGGCAGACCCAAATATGATTCTGAAGGTCAGGCAATACTCCTTGCAAAAACTGAATTTGAGAAGGATGATTATTTTGATTATTTTATTAATGGCGAAATAGAAAACATGGATTCAAAATTAGCTTCAGAAACAGCGTTGAGATTTCATTTATTGGCTGTTATTTCAACAGGTTTTGTTTTTGATTTGGAATCTGCTGAAAAGTTTTTTTCGCAAACCTTTTATGCTGCTCAAACAGGGAACCTTTCAAGTTTATTCAGAAAAATAATTTCTATTGTAAAAGAATTAGAAGAAATGGGTTTTGTTGATGCTGATGAAAACAGAATAGATGCTACTCCTTTGGGAAAAAGAGTCACTGAACTTTACCTTGATCCAATGTCTGCATTTTCAATAATAACTTCCTTAAAGCAGAACAAATTCAATGACCTTGCTTACTTATTCACGATTACTAACACTTCTGAATTTACTCCTTTAGTTTCTTCTCCTGCTTCCAAGGAAGCTGAACTCTGGGAACAATTACAGGAAAATAAAGAACTTCTTCCAATTAATGCAGATGTTGAAATGTTCACTGATAATAATATTCTTTCCAAACTCTGGACAAGCTTCTTGCTTAAAGATTGGGTTGAGGAAGTTAAAGAACAGGATTTGGTTGATTCTTTTAAAGTACAGCCCGGGATTCTAAGAGCAAAACTTCAGAATGCTGACTGGCTTGCTTACTCTGCCTTAGAATTAGCAAAAATTATTGGTTTGCAGGAACATTTTTCTCCTTTAAATAAAATGCGAAAGCGCCTCAAAAACGGAATTAAAGAAGAACTTGTAATGCTCTGTGAATTAAGAGGAATAGGAAGAGTTAGGGCAAGAAGATTATTCAATTCTGGAATTAAAAGCATTTCTGATGTGAAAAAAATTGATGTTAAGGATTTGGAAAAAATCCTGAGTCCAAAAATAGCAATAAGTGTGAAACAACAGCTTTTGATGAAAAAATAGTTTAATTTGGCACGCTGTGTCTATTGCATTAGCCTCTATTGGTTGTTGAACCGATACTAGTGTGGATTTCAGTTTGTTCTCCAACTATAAAATCTTTGGTTATTATTTTGGTTGGATCTCCATCAAGAGCAGTTCCATTCACCCAACATTTTACTATTAGAGTATAACTTCTTCCAATTTCAAGTGAGCCTTGTCCAGTGGGAAAGTTACATTTCCACGTTCCAGTTACTTTAGAACATATAAGTTCAGGGTTTATTTGGGCTTCCATTTTAACTATGTCTAATCCTCCAACAGTTACGGATACATTAGGTCTATCGGTGTCATCAATAATAAGAGTTAAAGGTGAACCAACATTTCCTCCTGTAAGTTCTGATGATTCAGCAGCAATATTTTGAATAGCATCAAAGGTGTCTGTGCCACTGTTGTTTACTTGTTCATCTCCTGTTCCTGCAAGCGTGAGTATTATTGTTATTGCTATAACTGCAATAAGCACTCCGCCTCCGATGAGAAGTAAATATTCTAAAGCGCCTTGTCCTTTCATAGTTAGAATAAGTGTTCTTTTGGGTATTTAATGTTTAGCCTGCAAGTTCCTTTTCAATCAAACCTTTAATTTTATCAGCATCAAAACCAAGCTTGATTAATCTTGTCTGGCCTTTAATTCCTTTTCCAGAATTAGTTGAAACAATCAAACCATACATTTCCAATTCAGAAATATATTGCCTGTACCATCTTGCTGAAACTGTTGTTTCTTTATATTTTTTAGAAAGCCTGCAGTACTCATCATAAATTTCCCCTGAAAATAAAACTCCAACTTCTATTGCGCCTGTTATTTTGTGCATTGGTCGTTTTTCAAGAGAAAGAGAAGCGATTGCATACAAAACTAATTGCTGTTGTTCAGGAAGCGTAGAAACCATATTGAAAATAAGTTCTTCCTCCACATGCTTTTTTGCTTTTTTAACTTCAACATCAGTTACTTTTCCGCTTCCTTTTTTGTCTGAGATTTCTCCTGCGTGAAGCAAAAGCATTACTGCAGTTCTTGCATCTCCTGATTCTTGTGCTGCAATTGCAGCAGCAAGATGAATTGCTGAACTTTCCACAGAATTCGCTTTAAAAGCCAGTGCTGTTCTTTGTTCAAGTATTTCTGAAAGTTCCTGTGCATTATAAGGCGGGAAAATCATTTCATGCTGGCACAAACTGCTTTTTGTTCTTGGGTCTAATCTGTCTTTAAACATTAAATTATTAGAAATCCCGATTATTGAAATGCTTCCTTTATCAAGTTCATCATTGCATCTTGTCAAACCATAAACAAGTTCGTCCAAATCCTTTACTTTATCAATTTCATCCAGAACAAGAATAAGGTGTTTTCCTTTCCTTGCATAATCAAGCAATTTTTCATAAACAAACGCAGCAGAAAAACCCAGAAAATTTTCTTCGGGATAAAACTCCTTCACAATTTTCACAAGAGCTCTGTATTTTGAGTTATGATTTCTGCAGTTAACATAATTTCCCTCAACAGGGAGGTTTTTTTGTGAAGCAAATTCCAATAATTGCTCTATCACATGCTTAGTAACAGATGTTTTACCCGTGCCTGTTTTACCATAAATGAAAAGATTATCTGCTTTTTGGCCTCTTAATGTTTTAGAAACAAGGTTTGAAATATCTCCAATGTAAATTTCCCTGAAAGGAAGTACTTTTGGGGTGTAATGCGGGGTTATCATGTTCCTATCAAGAAAAATAGTTTCTTTTGCAAATTCTTTTTCGAAAATATTCTGTATCTGCAATAAATCAACCCACAAGTGAGTAAGATGTAAGTTGTTAAAAAATCTAGTAGTTGTGGAAGTTAACTTCTTCCGGTATTAGTATTCGAAATTCAAATATTTTTTATGTATACTTTCCAGTGTTTGAGTGAGGATAGTATTATTTCTGTCAGATTTTTTGCGTGGTTTGATAGTGCTTGTATGGTTCATTGCAGGTTTCTGCAGTGTTATGTACAGGAGTTTAGCAAAAGGATTTTTAAGATGGTCATGAGCAATTATTGTAAACTAACAGTTCTTGTTTATGAAGGGGTGATTTGATAATGGCTTTTTTGGAGAAGCTTGTCGGCAAGGATGAGGGAATTAATATTGAGGATTTCCTTAACAATCTTGAGTCAGAAGAAGAAGATCCTTATGAAAACGCAGATGCGTTTGTAAAACCAATAGTTTTACAATCAGAGGAAGATAGAGACTTGGTTGTTGCGGAAGCAAAGAAAGGCAACATTATTCTGTTGAATATTGAGGCGCTTTCAAAAAGAAATGCAATAAAATTAAAGGATTTGGTTGGAGGAATAAAGCAAGGTATTGATGGAATAGATGGCGATATGGCAAGAATTTCATCAGACAGAATTTTAATTACTCCAAGCAGAGTTAAAATAATAAAAAGACGAGAAAACCAGTGAAACAATGTTTATAGAGAAACCCGCATTCCCTGTTTCAGTTGATTTGAGTGAAGCAGGGGAAAAGGTTTCAAACCTACTTAAAGAAAAACACTGGAACGGATTTACGTTTTCTTCAACTAATTTGATTTATGTTCCGTATTATTTCTATTCTTATGATGTTGTTGAGGAAACGGAAAAGAAAACAAATCATGTTTTCAGCGGTTCAAAAGCATTTAATGCTTTTAACAAAGAATTTGATTCTGCTGTTGCAGATCTTATTTTGTTGGAGAATGTTTCAAGAAGTAATGAAGTTAGCGAGGAGGATGATCCAAGGGTTTTAGTTTCTAAAATGAATGAATCTGAAGCAAAAGAGATTCTTCTTATAAAAACTGCTTCTTTGGAAAATACTTCTAAAAAAAATGTTATGATTTCAGGTTTGGAAATGTTTTATGTTCCTTTTTGGATTGCAAAAATTGAAGTAAAATCAAATGTTAGTGAAGCTCATGAATTAAATCTGCGTATTAATGCAACAACAGGAAACATTGTAAATAAAAGTTCTGTGCCTTTTAGGGATAAAGGATTTTCCGAACTGACCTCGGAGGCATTTGAGGAACTGTCTAATCCGTCAGAATGGATTAAGTATTCTGTGGAACTCGTGTCAAAAGTATCAAAAGGATTCAATCAAACCAATGGAAAACCAGATTATTCTCTGAGCTTTTCAAATCCAGATGTTCTGATTCTTATTCTTGCAATAATTGCAATACTCGTAATCCTTTGGGTTGCGTATCTGTAATGATTCAACGCATAAACGATTTTTTTATGCTCAAAGATAAACCGGCTGAATATGTTTCTTCACATATACTCCGACAAACTTTTTTGCTGTACTTTATCATTAGTAAAAACAGAATCTATTTCTTTTTCTATTAATTCAATCCTCTGGCTCAAGTAACTGCTCAGCCCGTGATTTTTGATTAGTTTCTTTGCAATATCTAAGTATTTTCTAACAGAACCTTGTGCAATTGTAAGTATTAATTTGTCTTCTCCGCAAGATGTGCACTTTCCAACAAGAGGAACTCTTCTGTATTTGGTGTTGCATTTAGTGCACCTAAACTCCTGTCTTGAAAATGATCTTGTATTTCCAATAATATCTGGCAGAAAGTGTGATGCAAGAACTCTTTCTAAAGCATCTTTTTTATCAAGTGCTCTTATTTTGTTCTGTACTTTTGCCTGTGCTTCCATTTTGTCTTCCATTGATTTCAGGGTTACATAGGTTGATTCTTTTGGCCCTTCATCAAAAATAGAAGTATCATGAGTAAAGCCAAAACCTGAGTATTGTGTATTTTTTCCTATTTTATTTTTAATTATAGGAATAGAATCAAGATCGGGATCTGAAATCAAAGCTGCTTTTTCATAAAGTTCAAGAGGGTATTCTCTGCAGGTTTCAACATCATAAACCTCATCATCAATCTCTGAAGGATTAATAACTATTGTAAAAACTAATGGTGCATCCATTCTTCCTCCTCTTGATGATGGCAGATAACTTTTTGAAAAATTCAAAAGAGCATCCATCAGAAGCATTATTGAATCCTGATCTCCGTCAGCATTTCTTCTTTTGGCTAAGTGAAAATAAGGATGTGCAAAATTCAGTTTTGCTTTTGTATAACCAATAATTCTTCCCACAACCCCGGCTGAAGTGTGTGGAGCCAAACCCAAAAATAATTCTCCCACAAGATCTTCTTTTGAAGTGAAATTATAGTGTTTTTCCATTCCATAAAATCTTTCCAATTCCTCATCAATAAATCTGCAAACTCTTATGTAAAAGTTTCCTGCGTCCTCATTCACAATCATATCCTGCGGAAAGATTTCACAAATTTGATCCTCACTTACAAGTTCTCTTCCTTCAAAATCTAATTCATACCCAAGTTCCTTTGCTTTTTCAATACTCAGATTAATTTCTTTAGGTTTAAAATGAGTTATTGGTGCATTCAATAATTCAAACCTAATTGTTGCATCTCTAAAAATATGCAAATCATGTCTTGCTCTAAGAATTCCTTTTTCAAGCGGTTCTGGAATTTTATCTGCATTAATTAATCCTTTTACTCCTTTCACAAGTGGAGGCATTGTAACTCTCAGGTTTTTTGCGGCTTGTATAATCATTTTGTTCAAATTAAATTTTCTTTTTTCAAAAGCAGTTGTTTGTGAAAAACACTTCTCACAGGTTTCATTTTGGCCAAATAAACCGCACTTTGAACATTTTCGCACAAATTCATTTCTTTCACCAGTTTCCAGAGAATATTGCTGTTCTTCAATTTCTTTTGTTTTGGGGTTAAGAAAATATGCAATTTCTCCTTCAAGAACAGGATTTTCCATTGCTTTATTTATTGATCTTGTGGCGCCTCCATAAGTTCCTATTGGAAACAAAGTCATTGGGTCTCCGATCATTTTTCTAGGCCTAGCCGCTTCTGGTCGTCCCATTCTTACTCCAATAAAGCTTCCGCCTTTGTCTCGTATTTTCATTCCTGAAATTCTTGTAAGTATTTTGCATACTGTTTTTGAAGAATCTGGTTTTTCACTGCTTGCGCCTCCAAAAGTTTTGAAAAAAGAATAAGCAAATTCTTTTTCAACAACAATTTTATCCTCATCAATTTTATGGGGCAGACCGATTTTTTCAAGCATTAATTTTGTTTCACTGTTTTTTTCAAACAACAATTCATCCATTTCATCTCCTGCAAAATTCTTTTCAGCTTTCCTGACTTTTTCTACAAGAACAACTGTTTCCTCAGGGGTTAATGCAGTATAATAATGCAGGTATTTTGGATGCAGAGGAACACCTAATTGAAGTGAGAGTTCTATTGCTGTGTTTTGTTCCACAAGTTCAGGATTTTTCACCATTGTTTCAATATCAAAATTAGTGTTTCCTTCAGCATATTTTTTAAGTTCAAGTTTCCACCATTCCTCACAATAACCAACAGGAATCAAAGGATGTGCAGTTTTTCTGAAATCTCCTAAAGCAATTAAAATATCTCCGATAAAAAGAATTTCTTTTACCTGATGATTCATTTCTTCAGCTTCTTTTGAAGAAGTAAATTTTCTCACTTCTCCGCTTTTCAAAAGAACTATCGGGCCCTCTATTGTATCCACTGGAAACATTTCTGCACTTTTACCAGGTCTCTCAACTTTAGTTTGGGTTCCAACCGCAATAAACCCATCCAGCACATGCATTGTGGCAGGATGAGTGCCCTTAGCCATTATGCATGTGTTTCTTGCCCTGCCATACCTAAGCCTGAAACCACCGTACCTTGAGGGATAAGAAAAAATAGGTCTTCCTGCTGCAATTCTTCCCAAGTAATTAAAATTCGGTTTTATTTCCTTGTCTTTTCCTGTGCCTTTGCCAATTTTTATTATGTCTTCCAGCCAGTTCCAATTAAGGCCTAATAATTTTGCAAGGCTCATTATTTTCATTGCCTTCAAACCAACCCCCTCAGAAATAACAAGACACATTCCGCCCCTTACTTTATTTGTAGGAATTCTCTCCAAATCTTTATGTGCAGTTACTTCTCGGTCCTCCGTTGGTTCTCCATTCACACAAACAGTACAGCCCCTGATGATTTTTCTAACATCATCATCCTTCAGTTTGTATTGCCTTGTAATTATTTCATCATAAAGATTAATTTCCTCAACATACCTTTCAATTTCATCATTGGTTGGTTTGTAAACATCAAGATTCATTAATTGCCTTGCATAATCCCCCAAAATCAAAGGGAACACAGTTGCTGTTCCGCCCGCAGCTCTTATAGGGCCTGCAAAATAAATATCAACATATTTTGAACCATCACTATTTTTGCTTATTTTTATTTTCGGCACACCATCTAACGGAGCAACAACAACCCCCTCTGTTACAAGAACCAGCGCAGTTTTTACAGCTTGTTCTAATCTTTTTTCATCATCAGGAATATTCCCCAAATCTCCTTGAATGATTTCTTTGAATAATTGAAAAATTGTTTTATTCCTGTCCCGCTTATTTTCATCATAAAGTTCTCTATATCTTTTAGCAACCCCTTTTGGGCCAATAATTTGTTCTGTTCTATCAGCCAAATCCAATGTTGGTGGACACTCTACTTCTAAACTCACATCTTTTCCTTTTGCTTTAGCTTTTGAAGCTATTTCATATTGCGCATCTGCTTTTTCTTTTAGCAGTTTGAAATATTTTTTGGTTGCAGGATCAGCTAATATTTCCATCTTCCCCACCATAAAAATTATTTTCAGTTATTTTTCTTGTTTTTAGATTAATATCAATAGCAATTCCAGGAGTTGGCACATGACCTTCTTTAACCTGATAATCAGTTCTTAATTGCCAGCAGCCCGCATTAACATTCAAACAGCCCCTGTATTGAGCATAACCCTTGTGGTGCATATCTCCCGCAAAATAAAAATCAGGTTCTTCGCGTATTAGCATGTAATCAAATTTTTCCGGAACATAAGGCTGAATCTGCCCAAAACCCGTTGATAAATCCCTTCTCCTCAAAAGCTCTATCATTGCCATTTCTGGTTTTTTTGCATCCAAACCACTCATTGCAGAATACATGTCATGGTGCGATGCCCCGTGATAAATCATTGCTTTCAATCCTTCCATTTCGACCCAGCTTGGGCTTCCGACAAAATGAACATTTTTAGAATCATATAATTCTTTCACATATTCCCTTGGAATAGCCGGTTGTGGATCAGCTCTTCTCACAGCATCATGTTGCCCTGGGCAGATAAAAATTTCAATGTGTTCAGGAATCTGCCTTATTAATTCAGTAAACTTATTGTACTGACCATAAATATCTTTAATTGCAAGTTCATCAAACTGCGAAGGATAAACTCCAACTCCATCAACATTATCCCCTGCAACAACTAAATATTTTATTTTCCCAATTCTTTCAAGTTCCTTTTCAGTATTAGCATTTCCATTAATCCATGATAAAAATTTGTTGAATTCTTTTTCCATGAAAAGTTTGCTTCCAATATGCATATCTGAAATCAGCATCACGCTCAAATCTCGTTCAGCAGTTTTTGGAGTTCTCTGCATTAAATCAGGCCACAAAAAACCCTGAACAATAACAACCTCGTCAGCAAACTTTTTCCCCTTAATTCCAATAACATCATCAATCAAAATTTTTCCTGCTTCTCTGTTTATTTCAGCGTCATCTTTAGAAACAATTGCAATGCACCTTCCTTCAGGGCTGTCAATTTCAATAGTAAGATTTTCTTTTTTACTTACCCATTTTCTCACAACCATTCCAATAAGATCAACTTCTTCATACTTTGCCGCAGTTTTTAATTTATTCAAAGGTTTTGGGTTAAAGCCGACTCTTTTTTTCAGCAAACCACTAAGGAAGGCATATTTATCAGAAAAATAATTCAGAAAATCTTTTACTTTACCTTCACTTTTGCTCTGGCCAGTAACCTCATATTCGGTCATTATTCTGAAATCAGGATCAACTTCTTTTGCAATTGCTTTGAAACCGGATTTTTTTACTATTGTTTCGCGTTTAACATTGCTTAGTTTTGATTCACGGTTAGCAATCATGCTTTTTACTTTTTCAGCAGAAATCATTTGGTCTTTGATTTCATTAAGAATTTCTTCCCAGTTTTCTTCTTTTTCAAGTAAATCAACTGATTTCTTGTCAATAAACTGATGTTTATCATTACAAAAGTCAACTATTTTCTTTTTCTTTTCATCAACTTGAGTTTCCACGTTATCCCTTGTACTTTTCCCGTATGGCTTCCAATTCAGAGATTATGGTCCAGATTTCGGTTCTAGTATGCGAGGGCATGTTTATGTCATTGCTGATGTCTCCCATTAAGTAAATCGCATTGCTTAAATTCACGCTCAAAGTATCTTCCTTTGAGGTTATTTTTTGTCTTGCGTCATCAATGGTTTTTCTGATATTCCTTGGAACAGAATTGTCTTCTATAATAGCTTCCATTAATTCAACAGTATATTCTACCTGCTGTTTTATTTCGTCATCCAAGGTTCTCACCTTTCACAATTAGCTTGTAAGCATCCATCTTACCACCTGAACCACGCCCAATTAAAAGCGCTTGAATAAATTGTAATCAATTCTTTATATAAAACTTGGGAAAGAAATAATTATGTAGCAACTCTTAGCTTTTTTTTGGCGGAGTAAGATATTTTCCAGTAGCAGGATAAACCATTGGTCCCATTTCTTTAATCAGGGCTTCTCGTAAATTATTTCCGTTTTCTTTTTCTCCTTCAAGAACAAAATCTTTTAATTTTTCCTTAGCAGAATTAAGCTCTTCTTCAGTTGCCAAATCTGCTTTGTTAATAACTCCAATTATTGTTGTTCCTTTGAATTCTTTTTTCATATGTGCTAGTAAATCAAACTGTTCTTTTTGTGTAAAACCGCAGTTCATTGTAGGATCTATTACAAAAACAATAACTGATGCTAAATGCTTTACTGCTGCTAAAGCTTTTTTTTCAATATCATTTAATTCAGACCTATCCAGTAATCCCGGAGTATCAAGCACCTGAACTTTTCTGTATTTTAATTCAAAATAACCCACATTAATTTGCTTTGTTGTGAATTGGTAAGAAGAAATTTTTGCTTTAGCTTTTGTCAGCCTTTTCAAAAGAGTTGTTTTTCCAACATTCGGAAAACCAGCAAGAACCATGGTGAAAAGGTTAAAATCGATTGTTGGAACTTCTTTCAATAATTTGGAATATTCTTTTAGGGTTTTAAGTGTTGAATTCAATTTTTTTATTACAGACCCTGCTCTTCCTTCAAATGATTTCAAATGTTTATTAGCTGCATCCGGAGTTTTGCTTGAATAAATTTTTTCACCGTATTCAAATCTGATTTTTTTCAGTACTTTAGAAGAAGCATTAATTTTTCCCAGTGCCATTTTTAATTTATCAATATTAACCAAGGCTCCAAGCAAATCTCTGAAGAAAGGATTCATTTCATCAATATTGGGAAACAATTGCCCGAGTTCAAAAAGCTTTTTTTGTAAAAAATTCCCGAATGCTTTTAGTTTTTCACTGTTCAGCTTTTTTCTTTTGTAAAGAGGATCTCTGTATTTTTTGCCCACATCAACTTTTCGAAGCTTACCATAAGCAAGCTCCATTATTTCTTTAGAACTCGGAAAGTAATTTTTTAGTTCTGAACCATGGCTATTTAAAGGTTTTCTGGCTTTTTTCATCTTATAATCATCTGTTTAATGGTTTTTTATTATGAACAATTTGTATTTGGGAGACTATAAAAGGTATTTGCTGATTCCAGCAGTACTTTTCATTGTATTTTTGTTCTTAATTTTTATTACTCCAGGCGTACCACAGGGCATAGACCTCAAAGGAGGCACTAGTATTATAGTAAGGGCTGATTCTGAGCTTGACCCTAATCTTTTAATCCCAATTTTGGAGGAAAAGTATTCTCTTGATGAATTGCAGGTTGGTTCTGTTTCAAGCCCTAATAGTTTCGGGTTATTTTTACAATTTTCAGAAAATGCTGATATTGTTGCGGCACAAAACCTTTTGAATCAGGCTAAAGATTCTCTGGAATCAAATCCGGAAAGTGCAAAGCAGTTTGCATTAGAATCGATTGTTTATTCACAAAAATTTACTGAAGTTGAAAATACTTCCGCTCTTAATGCACAGCAAACAATCAGTGTTGCTGATAAAGCTTTAACAAAAGCAGAGGAAACATTCAATAAGGATTTACAGGATACAATTTCACAAACTTATCATCTTAAAGGAGATTTAAAATTCCAAAAAAGAGAAATAGGCCCATCACTCGGAGAAAACTTTTTCAGTACAGGTATAACTGTTGCATTAGTTGGTTTACTTTTAGTAATAATCGTGATTTTCATTTTCTTCAGAGAAGTTGTTCCATCAGCAGCAATTGTATTTGCTGTTTTGTTTGACGTTGCAGGAGCCTTAGCTTTAATGGCTTTGTTTGAAATTCCGCTTTCACTTGCAACAATTCCAGCGCTATTAATGCTGATTGGTTACAGTGTTGACACAGACTTAATGTTAACAACAAGGTTACTGAAAAGAAGAGAAGGTTCTGCAAGAGAAAGAGCTCATGAATCAATGATAACCGGTTTAACAATGACTTTTACAACACTAGCAGCTTTAACCTCAATGATTGTACTTTCATACTTCGGCCAGATTCAGGTTATTTATGAAATCTCTGCTGTTTTGTTGTTTGGTTTGTTTGCTGATATTCTTTCAACATGGTTAATGAATGCTCCAATACTTCTTTGGTATGTTGAGAAAAAAGAGGGTTCAAAATGAGAGATGCAATTACAAAACCAAGAGTATTGCTTCTAATTGCTTTAGTGCTTATTTCATTGCTTTCAATCAGTTTAACCGGCCTTGAATTCGGAATTGATTTTAAAGGCGGAACACTTTTCCAAGTTCAGTTGGATGAAAAAGTTACTCCTGATAAAATGGAAACCATTGTAGCAATTATAGGCGAGCGTTTAGATGCTTTTGGTTTAAAGGACACTAAAGTTAATTCCCTTGGAGAGGATTTTGTTTCGGCTCAGATTGCAGAAACTGATCCTGAAAAAATAGAGCATTTAGAATCATTATTAAGAACTCAGGGGAAGTTTGAATCGACTATTAATGGAGAAATTTTATTTGAGGGTAGTGACATTATTCAGATTTACAAATCCGCTTCTAATGGTTACGGTATTGTAAATTCTGGGCAGGTGAATGCTCAAGGAGAAGAATCATTTACTTGGCAATTACCTTTTTTAATGAATCAGAAAGCGGCTGAAAACTTTTCAAGGAAAACTTTCCATAAATGTTCTCAGATTTCTTTTGATGTTAAAACAGGAGGCTCTTATGATTGTGAAAGCACTTACTTTTTCATTGATAGACCTGCAAATTCAGTAATAATTATTCCACAAAGAGTTTTTTCAGATGACACTGCTTTATTAATTGCAGGGAATAGTTTTGAAAACATTCCTCAGGGAACATCAATTGAAGAATTATTAACTAATGCAGGTTTACAACACTTTATTGTTAATGATACTAACTTTACCTCTGCTCAATTAACAGAGCTTGAAAATTTAGTGGAAGAAAATCCTGTTGCTATTGTCCATAATTCTGTTTCTGCAGAGCAAAGACAGATATTAATTGGATTAGGTTATGATATTATTGAGGTAAGTGAACAGGAAACAGTTCCGTGGATTTGGACTGTTACAGGCGCTAGACAGGTTATTGCTTTAACTCCAGGAATTGCTAATCTTGAACCAAGAGTTGAGAATATTGCAAATGCAAAAATTTTCTCACAATTATTAATTACAGGCTCAGCAATTTCAAGCGAAGATGCAGCTAATGAACTAAAAGCTTTGGAAGTACTGCTTGATACAGGTTCTTTGCCTATTGGAATTAAGAGTATTTCTAAAGAAACCATTTCTCCTTTGCTTGGAAACGAATTCCTGAACAGTGCTTTAATGATTGGTATTATTGGTTTGATTATTGTTGCACTTGTTGTGTTTTTTAGATATAGAAATTTCAGTTTGGTTATTCCAATTCTTATTACAGGCACAAGTGAAATAATTTTGATTCTTGGGTTTGCTTCACTTATAAGATACAATCTTGATTTAGCAGCTGTTGCAGGAATTCTTGCAGCGGTTGGAACTGGAGTTGATCATCAGATTATAATTACTGATGAACTTTTGAGGGGTGAATTGGTTGCAGGCGGAAGCTTTGTTAATAGAACCAAAAAAGCATTTTTCATAATAATGGCTGCTGCATCAACCACAATAGTTACAATGCTTCCGATTATTATTTTCAGTTTTGGTCTTGGAAAATTAAGGGGTTTTGCAATAACCATTGTTGTCGGAGTTCTTATCGGTGTTTTAATCACAAGACCAGCATTCTCAATACTGGCGGAACATGTTCTTAAGAAGAAGCAGTCAGCTGAAGCTTAATTTTTTTTATAAAAAATTCATTGTGACTGGAACTATTCTTCGGCGAGATTTTCATATCTACTATGGATTCTAAGAAAAAATGAACTCATTTGTTTTTGAGCAGCCCACAAGAGATTAGGTATGTTGCAGCAATCAAAAATAGGTTGTCAATTATATTGTAGACTACTGCTTCTCCTTGTGCAAGACAGGTTCCTGTGTGCCCTAGTATTGTATAATATGCAATTGTTCCTGTTGGGCAAACCATGCCACCAATGCCTGTGAATAAGACTTTGATGAGTCCATATGCGACAAGGGTGAATATGATTTTTCCAATATTTGGTTTTAGAAGTTTTTTCAAATCCATAGAATTACTGCTATTTTTCAGTATTTAAATTTAGACTTCAAATCAATTATATGCCAATCAAAAACAGTCAGAAATTCTTAAATTAATCTTTATGAAATATAGGTATAGTTCGGCGAGTCTTCATTTCACTTGCCAGAAATGTTGACCAAAAGGAATAAATTCTTTGCAAGTAAGTATATTATTAGGTGGTTTTTTGTGAAGGTTAAGGAATTTGATGTTGTTATTGAGAAGGATAATGAATCTGGCCAGTTTTATGCTTCTGTGCCTGCTTTGGCGGGTTGTTATTCGTATGCAGGCTCCATTGAGGCTTTAATGAAGGGAATTAAAGAGGCTATTGAATTGCATTTAAGTGTTTTGAAAAGTGAGAAAATCAAAGTTGATTCGAGTTCTGTTATAGGCATGGTTAAGGTTGTAGTATGAAGCTTCCCGTGGTTAGCGGTAAGGATTTGGTTAAAATAGCAATTAAACTTGAATTTGTAGAAGTGAGGCAAAAAGGGGCTCATAAAACATTTAAGCACAAAGATGGCAGAGTTCTTACAATCGCAGTTCATTCAACACCGATTCCGCCAGGATTATTAAATAAGATTATCAAACAAGATTTTGGATTATCAAGAATAGAATTCATTAAATTGCTTTAATGGATTATTGGTTTCAAAAAAATTTAATTTTCGGACTATTCTATAATAACACTATAAGTTTTTCGGCTTGGGTGTTCATCTCAATTAACGGTTCTAAAGGAGTTGACCAAAAGGAATAAATTCTTTGCAAATCAGTATATTGTTAGGTGATTTGTTTGACTTCCACTACTTTGATTCAAAAAAAGGCTATCAAGGAATTGACTAAAGAAGCGGCTAAAATAAGGGGTGATTTGCAGGAATATATGGATGATTTGCGAATGTACTCCAACCCTGAGTTTTGGGTGGCAATTAATGATACCGAAAGCAATAAGGGGAAGGCTTTTTCTTCTGTTGATGAATTCCTTGCAGAGCTGAAAAAATAATGGGTTACGTTTATTTTCGTTCCGACCGTTTCAAGAAAGAGTACAAGAAGCTGGATGGTCATCAGCAGGAACTTGTTGACAAGAAATTATTGAAAATCATTGAAAACCCTTTGCTTGGAAAACCACTTCATGCTCCGCTCCAAAATTATAAAAGTGAGAGAATTGAAAAACTCAGAATTATTTACTTGATAATCGGTAAGACCATAAAATTCGCATGGATTGATGACAGGGGACACGTTTACTGATTAAGTTTCAGAAAATTTAATTTTCGGACTATTCTATAATAACACTATAAGTTTTTCGGCTTGGGTGTTCATCTTCACAAAAAACCTTTGAAGTTCTTTGCTCCTGTAATCCTTTTTGTGAAATAATACCATAATGCAATCACCAATCCTGATGAAGCAAACCAGCTTGTAACATGCAGGATTTCAGCATTTTCTATTCCATATTCCATTCCAATCCAGATAATGCTTAAAACTCTTAAATAATTTACAATAAATAAAAGCACAAAACCTAATCCAAAAATCAATAGTTTCTTTTTCATTTCAGGTTTTTTCAGGGAAAAAATTATTGAAGCAAGAATGCTTGTGCTTACAATGCCTGTGCATTCAGGAACTATTTCAAAAATACCATCAGAAACAAAAACAAAATTACCTGCGTACCTTAATCCGAAAAATTCTGCCTGGGTTTTTGCAATAAATTCTTGTAAAAAAGTTAAATTAGTTGCAAAAATAAAAAATTCCAAAAAAAGAAAAATTACAAAGAATTTCAAAAGAAAAATTAAATATCTTTTATCAAATTTCACCATGGCACCTTTTTGAGTTTTATTTTGTATGCGACAAAATTAGAAGCCCTGTGAACAATAAGTGTTATTATAATTGCATAAATAATCTCGTAAAAAGTTGGAACGTAAACTAAACTTCCAATTATCATTCCGCCTATAACAAAATCCAATTGGTCAAGAAAGAGAACTTCTCCTCCTTGCTTTATTTCATTTCTTCTTTTGAAAAAACTTCCAGCAATATCTCCTATAAGTGCCCCGCCTGAAAGCAAAAATCCAAGGAGCAGATAATTTGGAGTTAATAATAATGTCAGCTCAGGAAGAAAAGTAAGAATGATTGCAGAAATTATTGTTCCAATTAAAGTTCCAAAAAAAAGCCCTTTGAAGGTTTTCCCGTCTCCGAAAAGACGTTTTCCGTCCAGAAAATTTTTACCAAAATCTATCGGTGTTTTTCCGCCAAAAAGCATTGCTGAACTGTTTGCAAAGTACATTGGCGCAAGATAAATTATGAGTTTAATTATCAGGTCTTCTTCCATTAATTCGCCTCAATCTTATTTGTGGAAGCGTGTATTTTAATGTATAGTTGTTTTTGAATACTAAAAAATGAGTTAAATTTGGTTTAAATTATTCCTGAAAGTAAAAAAGCAGTTATTGCTCCTGATGCACTTGCAAGAAAATTAACCTGCGTATTATTCAGGGTTCCTTTTCTTTCGAGTGTTGCGCCAAGAATACTATCGATTAATGTTCCTATTATTCCGGCAATTACAATTATTATTGCTTTGTTAGGATTGATTGTAAAGTAGTAAATTATTCCGATTAATACTGCTGCTGCTATTCCTGATACTATTCCGAGAAAGGTTATTCCGCCATCTGTTCCTTTTTCAACTTTTTTAAAATTGGTTATTAAAACAGGATCTTTTTTGGAAAGCATTCCTATCTCTGAGGAAACTGTATCCGCCAAAGCCGCTGAGATTGCCCCAAAAAATGCGATTCCCTGCCCTAAAAAGAGTGCTATTATAGCGGCTCCTGAGTTACCTATAATGTTGGCTGTTGTTCTTTGCTCATGTTTTTGACCATCTTTCCTTGCTATTTTTGTTGCTGTCTCTGCTATTATGTAAAAAACAACCAGGGTTAGGAATGCCAAAAACCCGCCTAAAACAAAAGCAATTATTCCGACAATATCTGCTATTATAATACCTGTATTATTAAGTAGTTTTTTTTTGTAAGAAAAGAATGAAAATCCTGCTAAAATTAAAATTGTCACACTAAAATTTAGTGCAGTTATTGTAGGGGGGAATGCATCAAGCATTGTTTCACACAACTAATGCGGATTTTGTTATTTCAATTCTTTTTACCGGCACTATGCTTTTCAGGTTTCCATAAATTTTGTTAGGAATTGTGCCGAAAACAATTTCATCAATAACCTTTCTTGAATCAAGTTCTGAAATAATTTTCTTTGTTGCTTCTTCAGTTTGTTTCATAATGCTTGTTTTCTGATTTCTTGATGCTTTATTTTCTGTAATAATAATTATTTTAATTTTGTAAATTTTATTATCTTTTGTAGTGTAATTTTTTACAGTCATTATTTTACTTGCTCTTCTTCTGATGATTCTTTTCAAATAACTGTCTTTTACTTCATGTCCGACTACTTCAGTATTTGCTTTATTGCCTGTAATGTCCCTTACTTTAAATTTCAATTGGATGTGCTGTTTCTTTGGCTGGTTTGCAAGTTCTCTGCCAGTAACATGAATAACTCTGCCAATTAAGTTTTCAGGTTTTTCAACAATTGTTTCTCCAAGTTGTTTTCTTTCAAACTCTTCAGGTGCAATAATCGCATACCAAGATTTTTTCTTCCACTTATCAGTGGTTTTGGTTTTTTTCTTTGGTGGTGCTTTTGTTTTTTCTTCTTTCTTATCTTTTTTGTCCTTAGCCATATTATCACTTCACCAGTAGAGCTGCTTTCTCAGGAGTGTATCTCCATCCTTTTGGCAGTTTTCCTTTTCCAACATAATATTTTGTAAGCCTTCTGATTTTACTAACAGTTAATTGGTAACCTCTTTTTGAGGTCATATCTTTCTTGTTTTTTTCCATGTGTTTTATAAGTTTAACAGAAGTTTTGATTAGATTAAGAATATCTCTTGGAATATCAGAACCAAGTTTGTTTTTTTCAAGAATTTGTTCAATCTTTTTTCCGCTTAATTTATGAACACTCGGAATTCCGTATTGGTCTCTGAGAGTCATTCCTATTTCGCTTGCGGTTAAACCAGAATTAGCTAATTCGATAATAATTTGCTCGACTTCAGCAGGTTTGTATTCTACCCAGCTAGCGCTCTGTTTAGATGCTGGTGGAGTAGAACCGCTTTTTCCTTTTGCGCCTGAATGCATTCTTGCCATAAAAATCACTTTTTTTAAAATCTAATTTATTCTGTTTTTGTTACCATCTCACCCTAACGGCATGAGAGAGCTTTTTCTGAATGAAAAAGTACTAGTAATTCTTCCTGTGGAAGCTTTAAAAAGCTTAGTTTTTGGGTTATTTTAGGGGTTTGTTAAAGCCAAATACTGTTCATTTGAATGATTTATACCATCTTTCGTATTCTTTGTGCGTTGCGAAACAATGCATTATGTAAATGGTTTCTTCTTCGATGTAATAAATGATTCTTGCCTGTTTTGTAACATTTTCCGTGAAATAAGGGATTCCGCGTTTTAAATGTTTGTTGGTTTCTGCCGAGGCAAGCTTTTCAATGTGCTTTCCAAATTGTTTGTTCAGCGGGTTTGCTATTTTTTCGAGTTCCTTTTCGGCGGTTTTAAGGATTAGTATTTCCACTTTCACCACCCAAACTTTTTCTTTACTTCACCAAATGGTTTTGTTTTTATGGTGCCGGCTTTTACCTCTCCCATTTCTATTTTAACTGCCTTAGTGACAAGTTCTTTTTCTTCCTCCTCTATCATTCTTTCATAGTTGAGAAGTGCCTGTCTGAGTACCTCAGTCTGGTTTCCGGCATAGCCTTTCTCAATTGCTTTTTTCATTATTGTTTCGTAAGGAACCCCAAGATCTGCATTCAAAAAATCACCTGTATATTTAATGTACCTTAAAGTATATAAATAATGTATATTTGATGTATCATTCAATGCACATCTGTGGTTAGGTTTGTTTTAATAGTACCTTGCCCTTGCTTCCACCTCTGAAAGGTGTTTTAAAACATTTTTTCCATTGCTAAAAGATTTTTGGTATTCTTTTTCAATGGTTTTCCACAAATCAATTAGTTGGTAATGTGTTGCCATAAAAGTCTTTTTGAAAACAAGCAAATCAACTGCTTTATCCTCTATTTTACTTGAAATGCTCCCCAATCCAAAATCTAAAAAAACCAAAACATTGTTATGCAGAATAATGTTGCTTGTTGTTAAATCTCCGTGGATTAAATCCCGTGAATGCATTTTTCCGATTAAATTTCCTGCCTGTTTGCACAATTTTTCCGCGTTTTTATTTTCTGATAAAAATTCTTCTTTGAGTGTTTTTCCTGAAATGAACTCTGAAATAATTTCCATTTCTTTGAGGTTAATCTTCCATACTATTGGTGTTCGTATTCCTGCTTTTTTTGCTTTTGAAAGTAAATTACATTCAGTCCTTATTCTTTCTTTGAGGATTCTTTCATCAAGAATTTTTTCACGGTATTTTTTCCTCTGCCTTTGCTTTACAACACATTCTCTTCCTAAATATTCTGTTTTGTATAGCTTTGCTTCAGCTCCCTGTTTAATTAATTCCATGAAAAAGTTTCGCTAACAAATTGTTTTAAGAGTGTTGATAGGTCCGCTGAGTGCATCTTTTACAGCTTTTATTCCTTCTTCAAAATCGCTTTTAATAAAATACCCAAACCCTGAAATATTTTTTGAAAGGCTTTTGCTTTTCTGCAATGCAAGTTCCGCATGCTGAATTGCTTTTTCTCCAGCATTCCTTGCTTTTGCAATTGGTCCTGAAACACTGCAATTTAGTGCTTCAAAATCTATTTGAGAAATATTCGCTTGATATTCAAGAAGTGATTTTTGCATTTCAATAAGCTCTAATTTTACAGCAACAACATCTTTTGTATCTCCTGATACATTCAAATTTCGCAATTCCCTTTCATATTGTTCAAGTTCTTCTGAAGTAGCAGGAATAAGCTTCCCTTCACCAACACTGTATTTATCATCAATTGCTTTAACCTGCTCAAGGCCTCCTATAAAACCAAGTTGCTGTAAACTAAAATAAACAATAGTTATAAAGAATATTGCAAAAATAATTTTTTTGAATTTGCTCATTAAAACCAGTTCTAAATAGGTTTTTCTGGTTTATTAAAGTTTAGTTAGCTTCTATTTTTAGTTCTTCAGAATCAGTTTTTTCAGATTTAAGTTCCTTGACTTTCATTGTTGCTTTAATATCTTCAGCAACCTTTTCAATTAATTCAGGTTCCTTAAAACTAACCTTAACACTTGCAAGTTCAGCATTCATTGAAAGATTATTCTCAGATTTATATTTTCTAATTCCAGCAATAATTTCTTTAGCAATTTCCCCTGCTTTTTCAGATTTCTCATTAATCAATTTTTCATCCAACAAAGGCCATTTCTCCAAATGAATTGATTTTTTCTTTGCAGTTTCCTTAAAGTTTTCCTGGAAAATTTCCTCTGCAATATGCGGAACAAACGGAGCAAGCATTTTCAATAATTCAGTAATGATTTTCACAAGAACAACTTTTGCTGCTTTTCCATTTTCAGTTTCTTGTTCCTCATCGTAGACCCTGTGCTTTACCATTTCAATATAATAATCAGCAAACTCTAACCAGAAAAAATTCCTAACTGCACTAAGTGCTTTTGAAAATTCATATTCTTCCAATGATTCAGTTGCTTCTTTTTTTACTTTCGCAAATCTGCTCAAAATCCACTTATCAATTTCCCTTAAATTTCCTTTAACTTTTTCAAAATCATCTGCTTTAAT
>JANLGZ010000098.1 GCA_024653905.1 archaeon | reverse complement strand
GGCTGTTGGGTACGATGCACACTGCTTTGCAGTGGGCTGTTCTCTTTCTTTTTAGTACAGGTTTTTCTTTCTCTCAGAGAAAGAAAAAAGTGTAGCCCCACAGAGATTCGAACTCTGGTCCCGACCTTCAGAGGGTCGTATCCTTGGCCACTAGACGATGGGGCTACCAATGCAATTTATCTACTATCCCTTTAATCGCTTTCTTTTGGTCGAGCTTTTCTTTTCTAAAGAAAAGGTCGCTACGACGACGGGGCTATTAAAATAAATCTTCTCACCAAAACTATAAAAACTATCCTTTTAATGCACAACAACAAACTATTAATATGGGAAAGACCTCAAATAGTGTGGTTTTCATGGTTAAACAAAACGGGAAAATTGAGAGTTTGAAGGAAAAGGCTTCAGGTAATACAAAGAAAAGAGTTGAAAATATTCTTGGAGAAATGCAAATTAAATTAGATGAAATTGATTCTCTTAGAAAAGAACTTGCAAGAGAAAAATATAATTCCATAACCCCAAAAGAATCCAGGCAAATGCTTGAAGAAATCAAGGTGCCAAGCATAGAAATGATAAGAGACGAAAAGAAAAGACATTGATTCCAAATGCTGATTAATTCTAATTCTGGAAAAAAAATAATAGAAAAAACAAAAATAGCAAATACTCCTTTCTCAAGATTTAAAGGATTAATGTTTGAGAAAAAAGAAAACTTTACGTATGGATTGATTTTTGAACTTGAAAAAGAAGGAAAAATTAATTCAAGCGTTCATATGCTGTTTGTTTTTTTCCCGATAGATATTGTTTATTTAAATTCTCAAAAAATTGTTGTTGATAAAGCAACACTAAATTCTTGGATTCTTAATTACACGCCTAAAAAAGCATCAAAATATTTTGTTGAACTGCCAAAAGGAATTGGAGATAAAATAAAATTAGGGGAAAAATTACAATGGACTTAAAGGTCTGTTGAATACACATATTTTTCTTTACATTTATTTGAACAGAATTTTGAGTAATAAAAAATAGAAGGAGTATTATCCTTGGTTATTCCTTTACTGCAAACCCTGCAGATTTTTTCAGACTGTGCGGGTTTAGGGGTTGGTTTTCTAACAAACCTTTCAGGTTTATCAGCAATCTCGCCAATTTCACCCCAATCCATAATAAAGATCTCTTAGAATAATGATTTTAAATCTAATTACAACAAAATTTCTACATAATTGTTTTTCTTAAAGAAACTAACTCTTCATTTATAAAATTTTCCAAAAAACCGCTTATGAATGCATATTTTCCCGGTTCAATAAGGAAAGAATCATGACCTTTTTTTGAATCAACAACAGCATAAATACACTCAACAGAATTGCTTTTTAATGCCTTTACAAGTTCCTGCTGTTCCTCGGGATAATAACATACATCAGAATTGATTGAAACAACAAGAAACTTTGTTTTATTTTGATTCAGTTTTTTAAAAGCCTTTTCTAAAGAATCAGCTCCATATTTTTTTGCCAAATCAAAATCCTGGATTGCTTTCACAATTCTTAAATAAGTATTCGGGTCAAAACGTTTTGTGAATTTCCTTCCCTGATGACACATATAGGATTCAATGTGATGGCTAAATTTATAATCATAAAAATAATCATTCGGCAGAATTGTTTCTTTTTTTGCCCTTTTAGAAATTGCATCAATATCTACATAGGTTTTGGCTGCAATTATTCTTGCAAGCATCAAACCAGATTCAGGAGCTCTCCCCGAATAATAATTTCCTCCTTTATAATAAAAATCATTTTCAATTGCAATAATTTGTTCAAAACCAAGAAGTTTATTCAAAGTGGAAGTTCTTGCAGAGCTTCCTATGATAATTGCTTTATCAACATCAGCCCCAAAAAGAAAACAATATTCCAAAACTAAATAACCTCCAAGCGAAGACCCAATAACACACTTGAGTTTTTTTACGCCTAATTTTTCAAGCACGATTTTCTGCAATCTGACCATATCCTCAATAGAAATGTTTGGAAAAGCAGACCCGTAATGTTTTCCTGTTTCAGGATTTATGGAACTTGGACCTGTTGTTCCGTAACACCCCCCTAAAATATTCTGGCAAATCACAAAATTTTTTTCCGTGTCAATTATTTTTTTATCCCCTATTATTCCATCCCACCAGCCGACATAATTATCTTTAGTCCAAAATCTGTTCTGGTTAGCAAATTTATCATTAAAGCCAGCAATATGAGCAGAACCTGAAAGAGCATGGAAAACCAAAATCGCATTGTCTTTTTCAGGATTAAGTGAACCATGGGTTTGGTAAGCCACATTTACATCTTTAAGTTTCTTTCCACCCGCAAGGGAAAATTCAGGAATCAAAATCGACTCGATAGAAGCAGACATTAAAAAAATACAGCTTGTAACTTAATAATAATTTTTGAACAAAATATTCGGAAAGGAATAATGTGTTTTATTATTTAAAAATTAAACCAAAACCAATATATACGACAATCAACGTAATATATAGACATGGTTTCTGAGCAGATTTTCGAATGCCAAAAAATAGAAGAAGTACTTGGCTGGCGGGTTTTTGGTTTAAAGGAAAAGGATAAGGCCAAAGTTGTTTCTACAACTAGCAGAACTAGGGATTCAAGAGAGATTGTGCAGGAAAAAAGCGGAAAACTCATTTATTTGCTCAAAAACACCCCTGAATTAAGCATAGATGAGGCAAAACTCCTCAGAAATACACTCGAGTATTACAGAAACAACAGTACAAATTCTAAAGAAAACTCTCAAAATTCAGTATTGGAAACTTATTGTAAAAAAACCCACATTAATCTTGATAAGGACCAAAAAAAATATTTGCAAAAAATGATTGAAAATATCACAAAACCAGCAGGAATTCTTACTAATCTTTTAGAGGATAAAGAACTTGAGGAAATAGCAGTAATTGGTCTAGGAAAATCAAAGCCCGTTTATGTTTTTGATTCTATTTTTGGATGGCTGCCAACTAACCTATATTTTTCAGACAGCTCAGAAATCAAAACAATAGTAAATGCAATGGCAGGAACTATTGGGAGGAGATTAACTCTGCAAAACCCGCGACTTAATGCTGTTCTTAGTGACGGTTCAAGACTTAATGCCTGCATCGAACCAGCCTCAGTTTCAGGACCTTCATTAACAATAAGAAAATTTCGCGAACAACCATTTACCCCAACAGATTTGGTTGATATTGGTTCAGTTTCTATAGGCCAGCTTGCTTTTTTATGGATGGCAATACAAGCCGATTGTTCATTATTGGTTTGTGGAAATACCGGCTCAGGAAAAACAACTCTTCTAAACAGCCTTTTGAATTTTGTTCCTGCAAATGAAAGAATTATTTTGGTTGAAGAAACCCCTGAAATTAATGTCCCTCATAAACATTTCGTAAAACTTGCCAATGCAGATTCAATTGATTTAGGAATGCAGGAATTAATTACAAACACTTTAAGGATGAGACCAGACAGAGTTATTGTTGGAGAAATAAGAGACCAGAAAGAACAAAAAGCATTCATGGATTCGCTTTTAGCAGGACAGGGTAAGGGCTGCTATGGAACTTTCCATGCACAATCAGCAAAAGAAGCAATTTCAAGAATGAAAAATCTTGGAGCACTAGAAATCGATTTAGCTTCACTTGATTTAATTATTACTCAGAAAAGATGGAGCAATTATTCCAAAAAAACAAGTTCTGAAGAAAGGAAATTAATTGAAATATGTGAAATATACGAAAATAATAATCAAACAAATGCCAGAAAATTATTTGAGTACAATTTTGAAAAGAGAATTTTCGAAAGCAAAAATGAAAGCAAAAAAATATTGGAAAAAATCCTGAGAAGTTTTAATTTCAAAAAGAAAGAATTCAAAAAGGAACTTGAGTCGAGGAAAAAAATTCTGAAAAGCATGCGAGGAAAAACTCAGGAGGAATTTTTCAATGGAATTCAAAAACAATAAATATTTTGAAGAACTGGAAAAAAACCTGAAAGACTCGGATTTTGAAGAAAATGCAAAACAGTATTCGGGAAATTGTTTAAAAATTTCAATAGTGGTTTTTATTTTTGCATGGCTTGGATGGAATCTTGTTTTTGATACTGTTTTTGAGGGAATTGTTTTCTCAATAATATCAGGCGTTTCTGCAACAGCAATACTGCTTTCTAAACCTAAAAAACAACTCTTAAAAAAAGCAAAAAAAATTAATAAGCATTTACCCTTTGCATTGATGCAGATAAGTATTGATTTAAACTCAGGTTTGGCATTTGATAAAGCATTAGAAAGAACAGCAAATTCAGATTATGGTTTGCTTTCAGAAGAATTGAAAAAAGCAATTAAAGATGTTAAAAGGAACAATATTTCTGTTCCTGATGCATTGATTGAAGTTGCCTCAAAAAACAGGTCAAATTTGTTGAAAAGAAGTGTAGCGCAACTGATTTCAGTTTATGAACACGGCACAAAGAAAAAGCCTGGAGAAATAATAAGAAGAATCGCATTAGAAATGCTTTCAAGACAAAAATCAGAATCAAAAGAGTTCTCGGGAAAAGTAGTGATGTTTTCTCTGGCGTTTATTGTTTTGTCAGCAATTATTCCTGCTTTGTTTCAGGCATTTATTACTGTTGGAAGCTCATTCATGGAAATTCCTTTTGATGGGTTTCAGGTTTTAATTATTGTGGGAATTTTATTTCCGCTTCTAGACACACTGCTCCTCTTCTACATAAAATCTTTGACTCCGGAATTTCTGAAGGGATAAATATGGAAAAATTTTACAAAGAATTTGATGAAACATTAAAACAAATAAATTATTCAAAAGGAATCAATGGATTTTTGCAGGAATCGATTATTGTTGGAGCAATATTTTTTATATCAGTTCTTTACATTGGGCTTTTTGTTTTTGCAAGCGAAAATCTAGCAATGTTTTCTGTCCCGGTTTTTTTTCTTCCATTGGTGCTGAATTATTTTTACAAAATTTATTTATTTGAGAAAAGAAAAAGAAAAATTGAAGAGACTGTTCCTGATTTGCTTTTGATTGCCTCTTCACTTCCGGGTAAAATTGGTTTTGAAAAACTGGTTGGTTTTATGGCTGAAACAAGTGAAGGCCCATTAAGAGAAGAATTTGAAAAAGCAAAAACAGAATTAAAATTAGGGGTTTCTTTGGAAAATGCTTTTGAAAATATTAAAAAAAGGAACAAATCACTTGCATTAAACCGAGCAATTGACTTAATTTTAAGTGCGCTTAATTCAGGCGCGGAAATGAATATTGTTTTCAGAGAAACCGCAGAGGATTTTATAGAAACAAATTCAATTCTTCGCGAAAGGAATGCCAATACCACTATCGAAAAATACACTCTTCTCCTTGCGGGAGGGATAATTGTTCCATTGATTTTGGGCCTTCTTGCAGGAATGATTTCTGGATTTAATTTTTCTGCTATTTCAGAACTAGGAATTGGAATGAGTGAATCTTTAAGAAAAGAAATTGTTGAAGCTGCTTTGCTCGGAAATATCCTTTACATTTCAGAGTATGCTTTGATTGCTTCTGCATTTGTTGCTTTTCAGGAAGGGAACCAGAAAAAAACGGTTTTATATGCGGCGCTATTGGTTCCAATTGGTTTGATTGTTTATTTTTTAGGCAAGGGATTCTGATGAAGCGGGTTTATCTGGATTCAAATGTTTTTATTTCACTTGATAACAATGAGATTGGAAGAAAATTACGGGGTTTATTTATTGAAGCAGAATCATTTTTTGAACAAGTAAAAAAGAAAAATAGTGTTTTAGTTTTGTCAAAATTATTTTTCAGCGAAGTGCAAAAAAAATGCCATTCTAATAAAGAAGAAGTTTTGCATCATTTCAAAAATTCTGGAATAAAAACAGAAGTAATTGAAAAAATTGAAGAACTTAACTTAAAACAATTTGAAAATAAAGGAATACATTATCCTGATTCAGTTCATGCGGCAATTGCAATTAAGTATAACTGTGATTGCATTGTTACTTTCAACATTAAAGATTTTGAAAATATTAAAGATTTAATAGAAGTTCTTGAGCCTTTGGAATTCATGTAATTTTTATTCCTTTAATAAATTCCCTCGCAATCTCTGCTTTTTCCTTTCGTGTAAGAAGACCCCCCTTATAACCCCTTTGCCTTGCTATTTTAAAAAACTTTTCGGATTCCCTGCGAATTATTTTCAAATCCTCACTGACAACCATCATTTCAGCAAGATTCTTTCTCATGGAATCCTTCAGAAATTCACTTCTCGAGGAATAAATCTTGGAAGAAGAAATCATTCTGTCAATAGCATTCGCAAAGGATTCGTCCACAGCAACACTCAACATTTTCATAAAAAACACCTTATTAACCTGTTAATAATATATTAGTAAAGTGAATTTAAATGTTTCGGAGGATTTTAGGAGTTCTTTGGAACAAGATAACTGCTCTTGCTAAACGGAGATTGACGCTGTTCCTTGTTTCAGCTTCAGGGGAAGCGTATGTGTAAACCGATTGCTGAAACAGGAGTTTGAAAGCCTTGTTATATGAAATACCAAGACTGTAGAGCATCTCCTCAGGAGTATTTAAATATTTGGCACAGAAGTCCCGAAAAAATGAGGGATAGCATTTTAAACCACTAATGCGTTTGTATAAGAGATTAAAATGAAACCAGAATTTGAATTTGTTGAATTTGAAAAAACCCCAATGAAAGGGTATACTCTTATTGAGGGTTTTCCTGGAATGGGTTTAGTTGGCACAATTGCTGCAAAATATTTGGTTGATAAAATTGATTTTGATTATGTTGGATATATTGATTCAAACATGTTTATGCCCATAATCAGAATACATAAAGGGCTCCCTATAAGACCTGCAAGGATTTATACTAACAAAAAAAAGAAACTTGTTGTTTTAATTGCGGAGCAGGTTATTGCAAAGCAATACACTGATATGGTTGCAAAAAAAACAGTTGAATGGATAAAATCAAAAGGAATTACAGAAATAATTTCTCTTTCAGGAGTTCATACTCAGGGAGATTCTCAAAAAAGAGAAATTATTTATGGCATTGCAGCTAATGAAAAATCAAAACCATTGCTGAAAAAATACGGTTTAACTGAAATCGATGAAGGCATAACAACAGGAATAACTGCTTTGATTTTACTCGAATTAAAAAGGTCAAAAAATCAGGCTATTTCAATTCTTGGAAATGTGCAAATGACTGCAGATTATAAAGCGGCGGCCGAAGTTTTGAAAAAACTTAATGAAATAATTGGTTTGAAACTTGATATTGAGCCTTTGATGAAAGAAGCCAAGGAAACCGAAAAACAACTTATCCAGCAATTACAGAAATTAAAGGAAACCACCGATAGTTCTGAGAAATTTGAGACAAGAACACCAATAATAACCTGAATTTAGTTCTTTCTTTTTACCCAAGCTTTCTTTTCTTTTTCGCCAGCGTTTTTCTTTTATTTGCAAAGAAAAGAAAAAGGCTGTTTGAGACAAGAACACCAATAATAACCTGAATTTAGTTCTTTCTTTTTACCCAAGCTTTCTTTTCTTTACACGAACCCCTATTATAACCTAAATTTTAGGCAGATAAAAAAATAACATAATAATTCTTTTTTTTGTAGATTAATTCGGGCAAATAAAACATTTATTAATCAGAAAACCCTCTTTTATTCCATGGTACAAAAATGGCTAACCATCCCAATTATACTAATTGCAGCACTTATTGTGGTTTTTTTAATTGCTTCTTTTACAAATCAACCTAAAGTAAATGATGCTGGAGCCCAAGACTTTGTGGATGTTAATGGAGATGAATACCTTGCTCAGGATTATATTTCTCCTGATGAAATCGGAATTGGAGAATTTGATGAAAGCCAAATTACTGCGGATTATGATGTTGCTGAAACCATTTCTGATTGTGATTCAAAAGAAGGTCTTGACAAGGACAACTGTTTAGGACTTTATGCTATTTTCCATAAGGATGCACAGGGTTGTGAAGCAACAGAAGAC
>JANLGZ010000097.1 GCA_024653905.1 archaeon | reverse complement strand
CAAACCAAAAGACGTTCAGGGTTTGCAGAGCGGAGATGAAGTAGAATATTTACGCTGGGGCAACAATGTTAAAGTTCAAAGGAAGAAATAATTAATTCTTATGAAATTAGTAAAAGTTCCTTCTTCTCAGGGCAGTTTAGAAAAAAATTTAGGATGCGAATTAGCCCCTGAAATTCTCTGCGGAAAAAAAGCAGAATCAGTAAATGTTATTCCTAATGATTTAGAATCAACTGATGAAAACATTTACTCCAAAGCAAAAGAAATTATAAATGAAAAACCGGTTTTTGTCGGAGGAGACCACTCAATAACATATTCTCTTTTCAAAGCATTTTCTGAAAACTTTTCCAATGCCTCACTCATTATTTTTGATGCACACGCGGACTGCACTTCCTTTTTCAAACCGGTTTCACACGAAGACATGAATAAAGTTTTGATTGAAGAAGGATTGTTGGAAAAAGAAAGGTTGTTAATTATTGGAATTAGAAAAATCTGGGCTGAAGAAAAACCGTTTTTGGAAAAAAACAAAATACAGTTAATTTCTGCACAGGAAATTCACAATGATTTGGAAAAAACAAAAATCCAATTACAGGAATTTGTTTCAAAACAAAAAAATATTTACTTAAGTTTTGATATTGATGCTTTAGACCCTTCAATCGCACCCGGCACGGGATATCTAGAAGAAAACGGTTTAACTGAAAAGGAAACGTTTGAACTTTTGCAAACAGTTTTGGATTCTAAAAAAGTGAAAGCAACAGATTTGGTTGAAATAAATCCAAAACTTGATGAAGATGGAAAAACAATTATAATTGGGAAAAGGATTTTGAAAAAATTGGTGGAACAATGAAAAAAACTCCATGGAAAAGCCCTTCTCGAGCCATTAAACCATTACCTGAAAGAAAGTTGGCTGAAAGAAGTCCAGCTGAAAAAATTTTGGAATTAAGATCTGCAGAATTAGCTGATGCATATCAAAAAGGGATATTTTTAGCAGTGAAAAAAAATAGTTCCCTAATCAGAATAAACCCTGCTATTATTCCCCAGTTATCTCGTGACCTTTCTTTACTCCAACTTAGAGGAGGGACTTTGAGTTTCGAATTACCACACATAAAACTCGCAACAATAACTACAAAAAACATTGAAGAAATTTTAACCTCAATGACAAAAAAAGAATTTATCACATTCTTTGAAGAAATAGAAAAAATTAGAACCTCCACCGTACACTAATTAACATTTAATACTTTGATTTTCCCGCCGCAATACTTCTCAATGTTCGCAAGAATCTGCTTCATTGCTTTTTCAATGTATTCCTGCGAAGTGTTTTTGTTTCCCTGGACATACAAAAAAACGTTTTTTGTTTCATTAGTAACTTTAGTGTGCTCTCCTTGTTTCACATCTAATCGGCATAGAACAACAGCATCATCCTTGAAAACATACTCTTTAGAATCAAGTTTCATTTTTTCTTTGGTTCCAAGAGGAATGTACAATTCATCCCCTTTTGCAAAAGTAACCCGCACATTTCCAGAAATCTTTTCCAAATCATGAGCACCAACAATCAAACCTTTCTCAATAGAAACAAGATTATAAGAATCAACAACCGTATTTATCTGCGGAATATTTCCTGATTTTTTAGCCAAATCCACGAGATTTTTTACAGCATGATAATCCTGCTTAACCCCAATTTCTTTGTAAAGGTCAAGATAACCCTGAATGACTTTTTGTTCTTCCACAGAATCAAGGTCAATGCTTTTTACTGTTTCTTTCTTGATTTTTTCAAGCCCCTCATGCTTGTTTTTTACTTTAACATTTTCAATAACCGCACAAACTAATTTCAAACCAAGTTTTTTCAGTTTAGGATCAACAGTAACACTTATTTCCCTTGCTTTTTCTATTTTTTCTTCTTTTTTTTCTATTTTCTGAACTTTATTGAATAGAATCTGTTTTTCCCCTAATTTAATCCCAGGTTTTAAAAGATTAAATTTTACATCTTCCCAATTTCCAAGAGAGATATTTAACTGTTTTGAAATTTTCTCGCTTGTTTCAGGAACAAACGGAGCGAGTAAAATCGAAATAATCCTTAGAGAATCAAGAAGTGAATACAATACGCCTTCAACTTCTTTTCCTTCCAATTTCCAAGGCTCAGTGGCATTTATGAACTTATTACATTCTGAAATAAAGAAAAAAATCTGTTGCAATGCATTGTGAGGTTCTAATTTGTCCATATAATGACTTATTTTTTCCTTATCAAATGGTTTTGAAAGTCTTTGATCTACTTTTGCATTTGGCACTACACCTCCAAGTTTTTGTTCAGCAAGTGAAAGAGTCCTCTGGAGAAGATTCCCTAACTCATTTGCAAGTTCATTATTGTGACGTTCAATTAAAGATTTCTCACTAAAATTCCCATCTTGACCAAATGAAATTTCCCTTAAAAGAAAATACCTTAATGAATCTGCAGAATATTTTTCTGCCAATTCTATCGGGTCAATTATTATTCCTCTTGCCTTGCTTAATTTTTCACCATCTAAATTAATGAAACCATGAACAATAACTCTAGGAAGAGAAATTCCAAGAGCAAGAAGCATTGTTTTCCAAATAACACTATGATGCCAAATTATATCAGAACCTATAACATGTGTACCTGGCCAGAATTCTTTGAATTTTTCATTAGGGTAATCCAGAACAGTAATATAATTTGTTAATGCATCAACCCAAACAGTAGTGGTAAGATTTTCATCAAAAGGAAGCGGGATACCCCAACTAACTTGTTCTCTACTTATACTCAAATCTCTCAAGGGTTCTTTTAATCTGTTCAGGAGTTCGGCTCTTTTCTTTTCTGGCCATACGGAATCATCTCCTTTCTTAATGTGTTCAACAAGCTGTTTTTGATATTTGCTCATGCGAAAGAAATAACTTTTCTCTTTAACCCGTTCAATTTTTGTCTTATGAACCGGGCAAAAACCATCAACCAAATCTTTTTCTGTGTAAAATGTTTCACAATCCTGACAATAAATTCCTTCGTATTCCCCTTCATAAATATCTCCTTTTTCTTTAAGTTTGTTCAAAATTTGTTTTACTACTTTTTTGTGCCTCTCCTCAGTAGTCATGATAAAATCAGTATAGGAAATATTGAGTTCTTTGCACAAATCTCTGAACATGTCTGATATTTCATCCACAAAAACCTGTGGGTCTTTCCCTGCTTTTTCGGCAGCCCTCTGAATTTTCAAGCCATGACAGTCAGTTCCAGTACTGAAATAAACTTCATACCCATTGAGCCTTTTCCACCTGGCAAGAGTATCAGTAACAACCTTCTCATACGCATGTCCCAGGTGGAAACGTGCCGAAGGATAATCTATAGCCGTGCTAATGTAAAATTTCTTCATAAAACCAAATTAATATCAATCATCAAACTCTTTTATTCCTTTCTAAAATACTATTTTCTGCCATTTTTAGATCCTCAAGTCTCTTCGCGTGTTTTACAACAGATTTTATCAACAAAATAAATTTCAATAAATCATTTTTTCTTGTAATCCTTAACCTGTACAATGTACCATTCCATCTTACTCCTCTTTTATCTACATGCCCTTCTTCCGTTACTATTTTAGGTTCAGCAGTATAGATTCCGAGTTTGTCCAGTTTTTTGTGAATAGTAAAAAGAATATTTGAATCGTAACTGCTAACTGAAAACTCTGCAAAATTATTGTAAACTCCAAAATGACCTTCAGCATCAACATACCCTGCAAGAAAAGAAACAAAATTTTTCTCGTCAGAAACAACCCATTCTGAAATTTCATCTTTTTTTTGTAGTAAAAAATCAAAGGACCTATTCAAATTACAACTAAATTGAGTACACCCACTTTTTAAGTCATATTTTGAAATTTTCCCGTACTTTTCAAATAAAGAATCCATCAAATCTAATTGTTCTTGTTTTGAAGTTCCGGAAGAAACGTAAATTGTTTCACCGTATTTCTTTTTGAATACATGCAAATCACCTATCCTAAACCCTACCAAATATGCCTTTTCAGTATCACTTCCATCAAAATCTTTTTTCACATATTTATTTATGGACCTACTGATTGATTTTGATCTTCTTGCAACAGATAATTCTACCCCTTCAGATAAAGTTCTCAGAGGAATATTAAATTTTTTCATTTTATAAAATATTCCGCTCGGAGAGCAACCAACTTTTTCAGAAATTTGATAAGTAGATAATTTGCTTCCCCAATAAAGTTCTTTTAGATTTTCTTCTGAAATATATTTGAATGACTTTCTGCTTAATTTTGCCTGTTCAGAAAAGGTTCTTTTCTTGATACCCTTCTTTTGCATTAATTTACTTATTGTTTTTGGAGTTCTCTTACACAACTTAGCGACTTCTACAATAGAAAGCTTCTGATTCACATAAAGTTCCTTAAGTTGTTCTTTAGAAATACCCATAGTAAAAATTGGTTTTTTTGACTTATATTCCCTTTCAGACCTCATTGCCGGTGCAATTAGCTACACAAACCTCAGTTTTTGTAGTTAAATGTATTTAGCTACAACGCCAAGGCAAATTATAATTTTTTAAACTATTGGTTAATACTAAAATCAGTCAAAACAGAATATTCCCTTATGTAGATTCACAATTCTGAACTTTTTTTTTGAAAAAGTTGTGAAAGCAAAGGGAATTGTCTTAATAGCAAATAGCACTTATTACATATGAAATAAAAGTTCCCAATCGCAAATTCTTCCAATTACGCAATCAAGGGTCAAAGCGAATGTAATGAGCAAGTGCTACCAAAGATGCACGCTCCCTCCCGACGAGCAGGCGGCTCGCATCGGCAACCAACCCTAGAACCATTTATAAGGCCGAAAAACAGAAATTTAATGGGGAAAAAACTTGCACTCTGATGAAACAACACGAGAAGACAATCCTTTTGTGGAAAAGTTCGAAGAATTTTTCAAACACAGGTACATGAAACAGATTGAAGCACTTGTTTCTGATTATCCTCAAAAAAGAAGCCTTTCGGTTGATTTTAATGATTTAGAACATTACGATGTCGATTTAGCAGATGAGCTCTTAATTAATTCTGATATTTGCTTAACAGCAGCTCATCAGGCAATCAAAAATATTGATGTTCCTTTGCTTGAAATAGAGGAATTTGCACCACACATTAGAATTTTTAATTTACCAAAAGAAAAACAACCAGTACTTAGAGATGTCAGCTCCGCTCATATTGGAAAACTAATTACAGTTGAAGGAGTTATAAGGCAGGTTACGGATGTTTTGCCTAAAATAAAAGTTGCAACATGGAAATGTTCAAGATGTGATGCCACTTATAAAATCCCGCAGAAAAAAAACATTACAAATACTCCAAGCATGTGTTCTGAATGTAAAAACAGGACTTTTACTTTAGAAGAAGAAACAAGCGAATTTGAGGATTATCAAAAAATCCAAATACAGGAACCATTAGAACTTCTTAAAGGTTCAGAGCAGGCAACTAATTTAGATATTTATATCAGCGATGATTTTGTGAACATGGTTGCACCAGGAGACCGAACAAAAATAACAGGAATTCTTAGATTAATGCCGCCAAAAGAAAAAAAAGTTGTTTACGGTAGATACTTGGAAGCTCATCATTTAGAAGAAACTGAAAAAGAATTTGAGGATGTTGAAATAAACAAGGAAGAAGAAGAGGAAATTAAGGAATTGGCAAAAAGAGATGATGTTTATGATTTGCTTGTTCAGAGTATTGCTCCACACATTTATGGACATGAAACAATGAAAGAAGCAATTGCATTGCAGATGTTTGGAGGCGTTAAAAAAACTCTTCCCGGAGATCAAACAGTTAGAGGAAATATTCATGTTCTTATTGTAGGCGACCCAGGTTTAGCAAAAAGTGCAATTTTAAGAGCAACTGATTCTATTGCACCAAAATCAATTTACGTCGCAGGAAAAACAACAAGCGGAGCAGGAATAACAGCAACCGCAGTAAAGGATGAATTTGGTGATGGAGGCTGGACTTTAAAAGCAGGGGCTTTAGTATTGGCTTCTGGCGGAATGGCAATGGTTGATGAGTTTGATAAAATGGATCCTGATGATAGAAGTGCAATGCACGAAGCGCTTGAACAGCAGCAAATCAGTATTGCAAAAGCAGGAATTGTAACAAAATTCAAAACAGATACAAGTGTATTGGCTGCAGCGAACCCAAAATTTTCAAGATTTGATCCTTACCAGCCATTCATTGAGCAGGTTAATTTACCCCCAACATTACTGAGCAGGTTTGATTTATTTTTCATGATGCGGGATGTTTTAGATAGAACAAAAGATATAGAAATTGCAAACCACATTCTGAAAAGTCACAGAGCAGGAGAAATGATTATTCAAAGATTCAAAAAAGGAATCGGAACAAGAGATAAACTGCTTGAAGAAATGACTGAACTTATAACTCCGAAAATCAACGCAGATTTATTAAAAAAATTTATTTCTTATGCAAGGCAAAAAGTTTTTCCTGTTCTTACTGATGATGGAATGCAAAAACTATGCGACTTTTATATTTCCTTACGTGATCAGGGAAGAAAAGAAGGTTCTTATGCGGCCACCCACAGACAGCTTGAAGGATTAATCAGGTTAGCTGAAGCAAGTGCAAGAGTAAGGTTAAGCGATGCTGTTGAAGAACAGGATGTTGAAAGATCAGTAAGATTAGTCAGAACTTCTTTAGAGGATCTTGTTACCGATCCTGAAACTGGAAAAATAGACATTGATATTATTACCTCAGGACAAACCCACACACAACTCGCTAATTTGAAGAAAGTGCTTGGAATAATAAAAGAAAAAGCACAGGAACTTGATATTGTTCCTTTAGAAGAGGTCATTGCAGAAGCAAAAACATTAGGAATGGAAGCCGATAAAGTAAAAGAAATTATTGCTAAATTAGAAAAAGCAGGGGATGTTTACAAACCAAAACACGGGTTTGTGAAACCAACATAAAAATTATTTGAAATAAAAAAAAGACCTGCAGTTGTACTTTTTGAAGAATTTACAAATGTTGTTGCAGGAATAACAAGCAACACTGAAATGAAAGGAATTCCTTTAACAAAAAAAGAAGGTGCAATAAAAGACAGCATAATCAAAACCAACTGCATTTTCACGATTACTGAAAAAGCAGTGGGGAAAAAACTGTTCAAGTTGAATAAAGAAAAAAAGAAACTGCTTTATGCTCATTTGAACAAAAAACTTGAAAACTTCAAAAATTAAACACTCCTCGCATAATTAAAAACCTTTCAACCCAAATTCTTCTTATGAGTATAAAAGAAAATTACTTAAATTTACAGAAAGAAATTTCAGAAACCTGCGCAAAAACCAGAAGAAACCCCAAAGACATTACACTAATCGGGGTTACTAAACACCAGGAAATTTCAAAAATAAAAGAATTAATTAATGCAGGTGTAGAAGATGTCGGGGAAAACAAGTGCCAGGAATTAGAAGAAAAATTCCCTGATTTAAAAGAGCTTGATTGCGATATTCATTTCATTGGACATTTACAAAGCAACAAAGTCAGAAAAGTTGTTGAAATGGCGAATTATATTCACTCAGTTGATTCACTGGATTTGCTCAGAAAAATACATTACGCTGCTTCTGATATTGATAAAGTGCAAAGCGTTTTTTTGCAGGTTAACACCTCAGGAGAATCACAAAAATTCGGAATGCCTCCAAAAGAAGTCGAATCACTAATGACCACAATGAAAAGCCTCCCTTATAATAATGTTGAATTTATCGGCTTAATGACAATGGCAGAGCACACCGAAGATGAAGAAAAAATCAGGGATTCTTTCAGAACACTTTATGATTTAAAAGAGCATTTGAACATCACTCATCTTTCAATGGGAATGAGCAACGACTACAAAATCGCAATAGAAGAAGGAGCAACCATTCTAAGGATTGGGCGAAAGCTTTTTGAATAATGAAAACCTAATATTTTAATGCCTCATAGCAGGATTAGAGTAAAAACAAGACAATTTTCAGATAGTAATTTACATGATGTACAAAAAAATCTTGCATGGGAAATAACTAATCCTTCAGGTTCAACTTATTTAACTTACAAAAGGCACCCAAAAGCCGAGAATATGGTTAGACACAATTTTGACCGACTCACCAGACCAGAAATACATGTACGTTATCGTAAACCAAGAAAAAAAGGTAACCTTGAAGTTGCGGCAACAATTTATGCAACCTCAGGAAAAAAAACAAGACAAATACATTTATGTGTTCCAAGAGGAACTGTAATGGGTGAAAAACCAAAACCTAAATAAACTCTAAAACCTAATTCTACTTTATGAATAAAGAATTAATCAGTCAATTGCTTTTGATTTTTGTTTTAACTCAGGGAATCGGTTTGATTGCCGGGGATTTTCTGATTTCACAGAATATTCACACCACTCTTGTCACAGATAATCCTGAGGATATAGAAAACGGGGTTGGTTTGATTGTTTGGATTATTGGTTTCACCGCGATTTTACTTATTTTAATGAAGTTTTCTCCGGATTGGCTTCTCTCAATTCTGCTTAAAGGAATTGAAAGCATGGCAATATTTGGAACAAGCATAATTGTTCTGATGCCAACATTTCTTTCCGATGAAATTATTCTAAGCATGGCAATTGTTTTTGTTGCACTGAGAATTATTTTCAAAGAACATGTTTTGTTAAGAAACGCTTCGAGCATTGTGGCCGCGGCAGGAGCAGGCGCACTAATAGGGGCATCTTTAGGAGTAATTCCGGTTTTGGTTTTTATTGTGCTTTTGGGAATTTATGATTATATAGCGGTTTTCAAAACAAAACACATGGTAACCTTAGCAAAAGGAGTAACAAAAAAGAACCTCTCTTTTACTTATGCTTTGCCGACCAAAGAACACAATTTTGAACTTGGAACAGGAGACATGGTTATTCCATTGGCTTTTGCAATTAGTGTTTTATCAGCACAAACAAACACAACACTTTTGAAATTTTTTCCATCAATCGCAATTTTAATTGCTTCACTAATCGGATTGGTTTTAACTCTTGATTATGCGTCCAAAAACAAAGGAAAACCTTTACCAGCTTTACCATTGCAAACCGCTTTGATGGTTTTGGTTTTTGGAATTACAAAATTAGTCGGATTTTGAGATTAGTAAAATGAGTATTGCAGAAAAAGCAATTGAAATTTTACCTGAAGTAATAAACGATTTTTTTAAGAATAGACATAGCATTACCACAAGGTTTCTTTTATTCACGAGAGATTAAGATATTTAAAAGACCTAAATGAAAAACAAATCTTTTGCAAAAGATAATCCGTAATATGCGGCCGCACCAATGATTAAGTATCGCAGGATTTTTCCAGCAAGCGCTGCTACAAAGAATTTTTTCACATCATATTTAATCAAACCTGCAACTATTCCAATTAAATCAAAAGGAAACGGAGTCATTGCTCCAAGAAAAATAAAAACCATGCCCTTTGTTCCGAGTTTTTCCCTTACTTTACCCATTTGTAAAAATTCTTTGTGTTTTGCTTTTTCTGCTGTTTTTACTCCAAGCAAACCCATAATGTATGCAGTCATCTCTCCAATCGCGGCACCGATTCCTGCTACTATTGATATAACAACTACATCAAAATAGTTTGCTGATTCCGCACTTAATGCAAAAATAACAAGATCAATAGGAACAGGCAAAAATATTGAAGCATTAGCTATCATTGCGGCTATTAATAATCCAACCAAGCCATAGCCTAAAATTAATTGGTTTACAACTGATGCGTTTGTAAAAATTAAATACGCAACAATAAGAAAACCTATAATTGCTATCACGCTTTTTACTGTGTCTAAATTCTGGCGAATCATTTTAACCAAAATATGAATTGTTTTACTATTAATAAAGTATTCGTGCTATTTGGCATTTTTGAGAACCTTTATAAGGCTTTAACAGAGGAAATAGTCTATGGAATATGATAAAATGCTGACAAGACTCTACAGTAGCTTGCCTGAAAAGAGCATTTCTAAAGAAAGATTTGAACTGCCTAAATTAGATAGTAGTGTGCAGGGTAAAAAAACAATAATCAAAAATTTTTCACAGGCTATCAAGTCGGTTAAAAGGGATGAAAAAGCATTTTACAAATATATTACAAAAGAAACCGCAACTGCGGCAATACTTGCAGATGGAAAACTTACTTTAACCGGAAAATTCTGGCCTGAAGTTCTGAACAAATTATTCGATAATTATTTGAAAGAATATGTTCTTTGCCACGAGTGCGGAAAACCTGACACTGAAATTGCCGACAGAAGCGGAATCAAAATGCTTAAATGTACTGCATGTGGCGCTTTAAGCCCTTTGAAAAAAATCAGGTGAATTGTTGTATTATAAAATTTATAATATGCAAAATAATTTTGTTTTAGCGTGCTGTGATAAGGAATTGCTTGGAAAAACTCTGAAAGATGATAAAAGAGAAGTTTTCATCAATGAACATTTTTACAAGGGCGAACTTATTGATGAAGTAAAACTCGCTGAACTTTTGAAAGAAGCAGATAGCATTAATCTTTTCGGAAAAAAATCGGTCGGAGTTGCACTTAAAAAAGGATTTATAACTGCTACGGATGTTATTACAATTAACGGTGTTGAACACGCAATAATAATGAAGGTATAATTTTGGGCAAAAAAGAAGAAGAAGCAGTTGAAAACCAGCAGGCACAATTAAGGCGAATGCGACTTCCTAAAAGAGACGAACTTGAAATGTTCGGAGTTATTATTCAAAGACAAGGCGGAGACCAGATAAAAGTTCTTTGTGAAGATGGTCAGGAAAGAAGCTGCAGAATAACCGGAAAAATGAGAAAACGAGCCTGGATGCGAGACAGGGATGTTGTTATTATAAAACTCTGGGATTTCCAACCATCAAAAGCAGATATTGTATGGCGTTACATTGGTTTCCAAACAGAACATTTGAAGAGAAAGGGTTTTTTGAGTAAATTACCTGTATAAAACCTTAAATAGAACTTTAACCTAATTTTTTTATGTCTACAGAACCAGAAGTAATAATTAAACTAAAAAGCGGTTTTCTAAAAATCTGGGAACATGAATCATCGGGCGGACACAAAGTTTTTGCAGTAATAAGAGGCAACAAGGATGTCCTCAGAGGAAGTTTTTTAGTAAAGGGCAATAAAACTGAATTTTTTATTGGAAGTGCTGACAACACCAAAACAATCGAAGCAAAAAAGATTATTGCAGAAGCAGTTCCTGCAATTAAAAAGCATTTGAGAACAACAAAACAAATGCAAGTTCACTGGCCACACACAAAAAAACAAAATTATGGTTTTGCAATTAACCCAAAACCTAATCCTAGAACAATGAGAAAGTAAAAAGGTTTAACTAATTCTCTTACCCTATTAATTTTATGATAGAAACAGACAAATTCGATTATGATGTTCTTGAGAAAAGAATCAAGCAGGAATCTGACAGGAAAACTTTTGCAAAAGTTTTTGATAATCAATCTATAAATGCAGTTCATTCCCTTGCAAATAAAGGTTTGTTTGATGTTTTGGAGCATATTGTAAGTACAGGAAAAGAAGCACATGTTTTTGCTGCAACCGATGTTTCAGGAAACACAAGAGCAGTTAAAATTTTCAAAAAAGAAACAACTGATTTCAAAAGAATGAATGAATACATTGTTGATGACAGGCGTTTTCAGAATTTACGAAAAGACAGAAGAAATTTGGTTTTTGCTTGGGCAAAAAAAGAATACAAAAATTTGCTTTTAGCTAATAGAGCGAACTTAAGCGTTCCTGTGCCATTAGGAATTAAAGAAAATGTAATTGTAATGGAATTTATAAGTGAAAATAACAAGCCTGCAAAGCAACTAAAAGAAACTAAATCAACCAAAAAAGAGCTTGAAACTTATTTAGAACAAATCATTGATTTTATGGCTAAACTTTACTTAGCAGGTTTGGTTCATGCGGATTTATCAGAATACAACATCCTAGTGCAAAAGAAAAAGCTTGTAATTATTGATTTTGCTCAAGCTGTACTACTTAACCACCCAAAAGCAAGGGAATTTTTTGAAAGAGATGTGACAAATATAGCTAATTTCTTCTCTAAAAAAGGCATTAAAATCAGCTTTGAGGAGCTGTATGCAAAAATAAAAGCACATAAAAATGAGCTATGATGCTCAAAATCAGTGGGTAAGCTATATATTATATATAGTATATCTATTAATTAGTAAATAATGGAAGAGGAAAACTCCGATTTTCTGCTTGTCCCACATGAAAGGATTGGATCAGTAATTGGTAAAAACGGCTCTACTAAGCGAGAAATTGAGTTAAAAACCAGTACTAAATTAAATGTGGACAGCAAGGAAGGCGAAATAGAAGTATGCCAAAAAGGCGATTCTTTAGGCCATTTCAATGCTATGCGCATTGTAAAGGCTATTGCACGGGGTTTTTCGCCTGAAAAAGCTTTCAGGTTGCTTGAAGAAGGCACTATTCTTGAGATAATTGACCTCAAGGAAATAATTGGTAAAAGCGAGGGAACATTAATAGCAAAGAAAGGCAGAGTTATTGGTTCTCATGGAAAAGCCAGAGAAGAAATTGAAACTGACACCGGAGCTAATATCTCGGTTTATGGAAAAACCATTTCCATTATTGGAAAAGAAGAACAAATAGAAAAAGCCAAAAAAGCAGTTGATATGCTAATAGGTGGAGCATCTCATCAAGCAGTTTATGGAACTTTAAGAAGAAAACTTGAAAACGAAAGATTTGAATTGTGATATTTATGTCAAACGGAACAATAGAAGTTGCAAGCGCTGAGGAAATCGCAAAAGAATTTAAAGAACATTCAGTTGCGGAGTTTTTCAAAAAAAACATGCAGATGCTTGGTTTAACAGGAAAAATAAAAGCACTAACCACTATTGTGCACGAGTATGTTACTAATTCTTTGGACGCCTGTGAAGAAGCAAAAATTCTTCCAGATATTGAAGTACAGATTAAGGAACTTGGAAATGAATATTATGAAGTTACTGTAAAAGATAATGGCCCAGGATTAACAAAAGAAACAGTCGGAAAAGCTTTAGGGCAATTACTTGCAGGAACAAAGTTTCACAGAATGATGCAGATGCGAGGTCAGCAAGGAATTGGTGCAGCTGGATGTACAATGCTTTCACAAATAACAACCGGAAAAGCAAGTCAGGTTGTTACAGGAACAGGAAAAGGAAACCCTCTTAGCATGGAAATTACTATTGACCCTAAAAAAAATCAGGCAAAAATAACCAACATGGTTGAACTCAAAAAGGAATTTAGAGGAACAATAATTAAGGCAAAATTCAAAGGAATGAAATATGTTAACTCTGAACAAGCTCCATTAGAATATTTAAGAAGAACAGCAATTGCAAACCCTCATGCGCAGATTACTCTTATTGAACCAAGCAATAAAAAAATTGTTTTCAAAAGAACACTGAAAGATATTCCAAAACAGCCTTTGGAAATAAAACCTCATCCAAAAGGAATTAATGTGGATGAATTAAACACTCTTGCAAAATACACATCTGCAAGACAGGTTTCTAGTTTTTTGAAAAGTGAATTTGACAGAATGGGAGACAAAGCTGTTACTGAAATACAAAAAAATGTTTCTTTTGATTTAAGGAAAGACCCAAGACAATTAACTTGGGAAGAATGCGAGGAAGTTGTAAAGCAATTTAGGAAAATTAATTTTATTGCTCCAAGAACTGATGGTTTAAGACCTATCGGAGAAGAAAGAATAAGAAAAAGTCTAACCGGTATTGTACAGCCAGAATTCCTTTCAGTAGTAACAAGAAGAGCAAGCGTGTACAGTGGAGGATTCCCATTTCAAGTAGAGGTAGGAATTGCTTACGGTGGAAATGCAGGAAAAGGAAATAATACTGTTAATGATGATGGCACTATTGAAAGAAAAATGGAAATAATGAGATTCGCAAACAGAGCACCTTTACTTTTCGATACAGGCGGATGCGCTATTACAAAAGCAGTTCAATCGATTGATTGGAAAAGATACGGAATGAAAGACTTCGAAAACGCACCTATTACAATTTTTGCCAACTTAATTTCTGTTCATATTCCATACACCTCTGCAGGAAAGCAGGCTATTAGTGATGAAACAGAAATAATGGAAGAGTTAAGATTAGCTTTAATGGATTCAGGAAGAAGAGCTGCACAATACATTGCAGGAAAAAGAAAAGAACAGGATAAAAAAATGAAAAAAGAACTTTTCTTTAAATTTATTCCTGAAATTGCAAAAGCACTTGAAGAAATTACAAAAAAGAACAGGAAAACAATTGAGAAAAACCTTGAACATTTAGTGCTTGAAAAATTAAAACTTGAAGATGATGAAGAGGAAGCAGAAAAAATCTCACAGGAAATAAAAGAAACCTCTGCAGATACTGATAAAAAAGCAAAGAAAAAAGCGCTTAGTGAAGATGAAGAATTAAATGAAGAAGTAATCGAGGAAGGTGAAGAGTAATGGCTAAAGCAGTAAATAATAAAGAGAGTGCAAAAATCACTCCAAAGGATATTGCATTAAGACTAAAAGTAATGGCTGAAGGTATTACTAAACAAATTGATTCACATATAGACCCTGTTTTTACTACTCAACAGAGAGGAAGAAGCAATGTTGAATTTGATGATAAGAAAAAAGTATTAACACTTGGAGATAAAATGACCTCGAGAAATTTCCTGAACATTGGCCATGCAAAAAAATTCATGCAGACAATGATGGTTACATCCAAAGCACATGATTATTTAAGCCAAAACAAAACAGCTTCAATCAGAGAAATTTATTATGAATTAAAACACACACTTGGAAAAAGCAAAGAAAATACTTTTGAGGACCAAACTGAAAGCGACTCATGTATTGTTGATTTAGAACACAGTGTTGACACAATCAGGGAAAAATTAAACTTGCATGCCAATCCAAAAGGAACACTTTACGGAGACATCACAATAGTTGATCGAAAACACAACAGCGATGAATTCAATGCATCCAAACTTGGAAGGGGCGGATGGAGTATTATGAGCAGGATTGAACCTGAGGAAATCGAAATCAAAAAAACAAACGCTGATTATATTCTTGTAATTGAAACAGAAGCGATGTATGAAAGGCTTGTAGAGGAAGGCTTTGCAAAAAAGAACAAAGCTATTTTGATCAGTACAGGAGGACAAGCCGCTAGAGGAACAAGAAGATTAATTCATAGAATCCATACTGAAAAGAAGCTGCCTGTTTACATGTTTACAGACGGAGACCCTTACGGATGGTATATTTACAGTGTTGTAAAGCAGGGTTCAATGGCATTAGCCGCACATTCAGATTTTCTAGCGGTTCCTGATGCAAAATATATTGGAATGACCCTAGAAGACGTGGAAGATTTTGGATTGCATAATGTAACTGAAAAAATGAAAGAAGGAGACGTTAAAAGAGCTAAAGAAATGCTTGATTACCCTTGGTTCCAGAATAAGGAATGGCAGGCTGAATTGAAAAAAGCAATCCAGCTGAAAATCAGGATTGAACAGCAGGCTCTTGCTAATAAATCACTTTCATTCGTGGCAGACGAATACTTACCGAAGAAAATCAAGAAAAAAGATTTCCTTCCATAAGACAAATTATTATACTTGTTTTAAGATTCTATTCTAATGCTAAAGGATATTCTTAATTCT
>JANLGZ010000090.1 GCA_024653905.1 archaeon | reverse complement strand
CATATCTTTCCATGGCCTGTATAATACGTTCCTCGTCTTTTATTCCTCTCTTTATCATCCCCACAGCAACACTAATAGCCTCGCTTTGCAACACAGTTTTTAGGTTTTCGTTTCTCTTTCTCTTTGAAATCTCATCATTCTGCTTAACAGTCCTGGTATCAAGAAATTCCCTTTTCCACCTTGAATAAGTGCCAGGCAATGAAAGCCCAAGTTTCTTTGCAATTTCAGGCAGACTGTATCTTAGCCTACTTGACATTTCCCCTGTCTCAGGATCAGTAAAAATTTCTGAAGCCTTTAATAATCTTCTGAATGTTGCCCCATCAGCCTTTGTTTTTGCTGCGGCTGTTTTTTTTATTCTCAGTTCTTTGATTTCTTCAGCAGTCCTCGCACCATGTTCTTTCGCAATCTTTGCAACAGCATGCCTTTCTCCAACCCCATATTTTTCTTTCAGTGTTTGTGCAATTTCATTTATTGTAAGCTCCGCTTTTCCTTTTCGTCCAATCAATGCCAGAGCATCCTCAACATACCCTTTAGGGTAAACTTCATCAGCAGTTTTTCCTCTTCCTTTTTCCTCACTTGTAATTTGCTCTTTAAGTGCTTTACTTCTTAGCCTAAAAACCGAATCAATTTTACCCAAAGTACGATCAGTTAAACCTGTGTGTTTCTTTATTCTACTATATCCTGCCCTTGTACCGGCCAACGCAGCATATCCTGAAAGAAATTTGTCAAATGGAAGCTTTGTCTCTGAGCCAGGGTATTTTGCAAGGTAAACTTTATATGCCTTCAGTGGATGGCTTACTTTCTTGGCGTGAATTGGGAGGGGAAGTCTTGTTCCTGCATTAACCATAAACAACAATTGTTTTTCGCGGAATATAATTGTTTGCGAGATAGACTGGTATACTTCAGCAAAAACAATAAAAGGTTCTAATTTGGCGCACATACCTTTTTAAAAGCTTTCAAAGCAGATTAGTAGTTGGTGCACACTGTATTCCAAATGAATCTTTTTGGGATATAAATGCCGAAAAAGCCTATTTTTCGGAATTTAGCAGAGGAATCCTTTAGCAAAAGGGATTAGTGAATTTACATTAATCCAATAAAGCAAATAGTTTTTTAGGATGGATTAAAAATAGCCGGAGGACATAAACCCAGATCAGGAAGTCTAGCTTATTACCCAAGGGTAAGAGCTAAGAGGCAATTAGCCAATTTTTCTACTTATCCAACTATCGAAACAGAATCATCAAAACCAATCAATTTCTTTGGATTTAAAGCAGGAATGGCCACTATTTTTGGCAAGAATGCACATGAAAAGAGTGTAAATTTTGGCACTGAAACAGCGATTCCTGCAACTATCATTGAATGTCCGCCAATCAAAATCATCGGAGCTAGGGTTTATGGAAAAACAACCGATGGATTAAAAGCTCTTGGAGAAGCTACTATTGAAAAACCAGGAAAAAATTTAAGGGAAAAATTAAAGGCATTCAAAAAAGCAGGAAAGAAAAAAACAAAAGCAACCAAAGGAAGTTCAGAGACAAACACTTATTCTAAATTTGATGATCTTGAAAAATTCAAGGAAAAAGCAGTAAAAGTTGTACTATTATCAGAATTACAAGCAAGCCAAACAGGAATCGGGAAAAAGAAAGCCGATGTTGCAGAACTTACACTTAATGGAACCATTGAACAGCAATTTGGATTTGCAAAAGAAAAATTCGGAAAAGAAATCAGAATAGCTGATGTTTTTAAAGCACATGAATTCATCGATGTTAAAGCAGTAAACAAAGGAAAAGGATTCCAAGGACCTGTTAAAAGGTTTGGAGTCAAAATCCAAAGACCTAAAGCAAAAAAGCACAGAGCAGTCGGATCAATAGGTCCATGGCATCCTGCTACTGTAATGTGGACTGTTCCAAGACCTGGGCAGATGGGCTATCATACAAGAACAGAATACAATAAAAGAATCCTATTTGTTGAAACTGACCCAAAAACAATAAGTCCGCCACAAGGATTATCAAATTACGGAATTTTGAGAAGTGATTTTATTGTTGTATCAGGATCAATTCCAGGCCCTGCAAAAAGAGTAATTGCACTAAGGCACGGAATAAGAAAAGTTGACAAAAATTTGGCAAATTATACTGATTTAAAATTATCCTACGAAGGGGAAGCAAAAAAAGAAATTAAGGAAGAAAAAAAAGAAGCTAAGGAAACTCATAAAGCAGGAAAAAAAGAAGAGAAAGCAGATGCTAAAGAACCTAAAGCAGAAAAAGGAGCTGAAAAGAAATGAAAGCTAATGTTTTAGGTTTGGATGGACATAAAGGTTCTGAAATTACTCTGCCTAAACAGTTCTCTGCAGATATTAATTTGGCACTTATTAAAAGAGCAGTACAGGCTATACAGTCTGCTGGTGTTCAGAATAGTTTCCCTAAACCTGAAGCAGGAAGGGCTAATACAGCTGAATACATTGGAGCAAGACATAAACCTAACATGCATAGAACAATTAATGTTGGTCATGCAAGAAAACCAAGATTGAAAAATCACAGAGGAATTCTTTCAGGACATGTTGCAAGTATTCCAGCTGTTGTTGGTGGACCAAAAGCACATCCTCCAAAACCAAATAAAGAATGGGAAGAAAAAATCAACAAGAAAGAAAAAAGACAGGCAACTTACTCAGCAATAGCAGCAACAGGAAAAAAAGAATTAGTAAAAGAAAGAGGACACGTATTCGGAGAGAAATTACAGTTTCCAATTATTATTGAATCAAAGTTTGAGACACTTGCAAAAACAAAAGATATTCGAAATGTTTTGAAAGCAATTGATATTTATCAGGATGTGGAAAGAGCATTGGATAAAAGACAGTTAAGACCAGGAAAAGGAAAAAAAAGAGGAAGAAAATACAAGAAAAGAAAAAGTATTTTGATTGTAGTTGAAAAAACAGATAACGTTTACAAAGCAGCAAGAAACCTAGAAGGGGTTGACATTATAAGCGCTGTGAATATTAACGCTGATCTTTTAGCACCAGGAACTCTGCCAGGAAGATTAACTATTTGGTCAGAGAACGCAATTAAACAATTAGCTGGTGAAAAGAAAGAAGTGAAAAGTGAAATAAAAGAAAAAGCAAAGGCTAAGGCAACAGCATAAGGTGTATGGAAATGGCTGAAAAGAAAACTGTGACCAAAGGAAATCCCACAGGGGGGAAAAAGGAAATTAAAAAAGAAGAAAAGCACGTGCATAAAGCGGAAGCAAAGAAAGAAGAAAAAAAAGAAGTGAAGAAAGAAGAAAAAGAAGTTAAAAAAGGAAAGAAAAGTCTTGAGGAAATTGAAACTGAAATTCAGGATTTGACAGTTATAAAATATCCTTTGATTACAGAAAAGGCAGTTAATATGATTGAAGCAGAAAACAAACTTACATTTATTGTTGATAAAAATGCTGACAAACTCAGCATAAAGAAATCAATTGAAGGACTTTACAAGGTTAAAGTAAACGCAGTTAATATCCTTAAGGATATGAAATCAAGAAAGAAAGCGATTGTTACAATTGACAAAAAATATAAAGCAGATGACATTGCTACAAAATTAGGAGTAATCTAAAGATGCCTAATAGATTAAAAACGCAGAGAAGAGGAAAAGGAAGCCCAGTGTATGTGGCAACACAAAGAGGCGTAGCTCCAACACAGTATGTTAATTATACAGAAATGACTGAAAAAACACTCAAAGGAGAAGTTGTTGAATTGATTCATGATCCTGCAAGAACCGCAGTATTAACAAAAATAGAATTTGATAATGGTTCACAAACTTATAGTATTGCAGCAGAAGGAATGTTTGTAGGTCAAAAAGTCGAATACGGAACAGAAGCTGATTTACAGATTGGGAATGTTAAACCAATTGGCAAATGCACAGAAGGATGTCCGATATTTAATATTGAAAAAACTCCAGGAGACGGAGGAAGTTTAGTAAGAAGCTCAGGAACTTATGCTTTGATAGTTACTAAGGATAAAAAAACAGTTTATGTTAAAATGCCTTCAGGAAAAACAATGGAATTAAATCCAAAGAACCGAGCAACAATTGGTTGTGTTGGTGCTGGCGGAAGGAAAGACAAACCATTTGTAAAGGCAGGAAAGAAATACTTTGCAATGAGAGCAAAGCACAAGAAATACCCAACAGTTAGGGGAATCGCAATGAATGCATTAGACCACCCATTCGGTGGAGCTAACCATCACCCTGGAAAATCAAAGTCAACCTCAAGAAGAGCTGCACCAGGAAGAAAGGTCGGAGATATTGCATCATCAAGAACAGGAAGAAAGAAAAAGTAGGTGTTAAAATATGGTTAAACAAGAATTCACGTACAAAGGGAAAACAATAGAAGAGTTACAAAAACTTTCAATAGCACAATTTGCAGAACTTTGTCCTTCAAGGATAAAAAGATCTTTATTGAAAGGCACAGATGAACATTTCTTAAAAAAAGTAGCAAAAGCACAGGAAAGTTTAGCTGCTGGAAAATACCCAAAACCTGTTAGAACACACAACAGAGACAATATTGTTATTCCTGCAATGATTGGAATTGCTGTTTCGGTTCATAATGGAAAAGATTTTGTGAATGTGGATGTTAAGGAAAAAATGCTAGGACATTATTTAGGCGAACTTGTACTTACAAGAAAGAGATTATTACACGGAAAGGCAGGAATAGGAGCAACAAGAAGCTCAACTGCAATAACGGCGAGATGATGAAATGGTAAAGAAAACTATGCAAATACAGAAAATCAATTCTAAAAAAACCGCACAAGCTATGATGAAAAACAAGCCGGTTTCATTAAAGTACAGTGTGGAAATCATGAGCAACATTAAAGGAAAAAGAATTGACAAATCACTTGCATGGTTACAGAGAATAATTAATGAAGAGGAATTTTTGCCATTAAGAAAATATAACAAAAAAATAGGACACAAAAAAGGAGATTCTAAAGGATTCACAAAAATAGGAAGATACCCAAAAAGATGCTTGGCTGCATTTGTTGAATTGTTGGAATCAGTACAGGCTAATGCAGATTATAAAGGATTAGATTCGGAAAACCTTTTGATAACACATGTGTTTGCATCTCAGGGATTCCAGAGGACTTCATACCAAAGTCAAGGAAGAATTTCAGGAAAAAGAAGACAGAGCAAATCAGCCCATTTGGAAATAGTTGTAATGGAGGCTAAATAATGATTGAAAAATATTTTATTGAACAAGGATTAAAAAAATTAGAACTTGATGATTATCTTTCAAAAGAACTTGATAGAGCTGGCTTTACAAAATCAGAAATTGTGAAAACACCTCTGGTTACAAGAATTGTTGTTAATGTTACAAGACCAGGACTTGCAATTGGAAAAAGCGGTTCTAATATTACTCAATTAACAGAAACAATTGCAAAAAGATTTGGCATTGATAATCCACAATTAGAAATTAAGGAAATTGAAAGGCCTGAACTTGATGCACAGGCAGTGGCAAACAAACTCAAGGCACTTATTGAAAGAGGATTTTCATGGAGAAGCATTGTATTTAAAACAGTAAACGAAACCCAAAGAGCAGGAGCACAGGGATTGGAAATTGTTTTGGGTGGAAAGATTGCAGGAAAAGCAGGAAGAAAAAGAAAACAAAGAATTGCTTATGGTTATTTGAAAAAAGTCGGAGAGCAGGCAAAGCTTGTTGATTATGGTAAAGCAAGCGCTTATCCAAAAGTAGGTGCAATCGGAATTAAAGTTAAAATTGTTCATCCTGACACAATTTTCCCAGACAAGGAAAAGATTACAAATTATATTAAAATAAAAGAAGACATTGCTGAAGCAAGAGAAGAAAAAGAGAAAGCAGAAGCTGAAAAAGAAAATAAAACAGAAGAAAAAGAAGTTAAAGTTGAGAAAAAGGAAGAGCATAAAGAAACCAAAAAAGAAGAAGTGAAAGAAAAACCTGCAAAGGAAGAAAAGAAAGAGGGGCCAAAAACAGAAACTCCTAAAGAAGAAAAAAAGGAAAAAGCTGAAGCTGGGAAAAAAGCAGAAGCTAAAGTAGAGAAAAAGGAAGAAGATAAAACTGAGAAAACTAAGGAATGATTTTTATGGGTAAAAAAAGACTTGCAACTTTGAGAGATAATTCAGTTGAGGAGCTTGAAGGAAAGCTTGTTGATTTGAAGAGTGTTCTTTCAAAAGAAAAAGCAATGGTTGCTTCTGGCACAAGGGCAGAAAAGCCTTCAAAAATAAAAAACACCAGAAGACAAATTGCAAGGATTTTGACAATAGTTACAGAGAAAAAATCAGAGGTGAAGAAATAAGAATGGTTGAGATTGACAAGATAACAGGATTGCCAAAAGACCTTCTCGATTTTGGGGAAATAACAAAAGAAACCCAAAAAATCAGGATAAGGGAAATATCAAGAAGGTTTGGTAAAATCGTTACTATAGTCTCAGGATTTGAAGATGATAAGGAAGCAAAAAGGCTTGGAAAAGAAATGAAAAAGAAACTTGCCTGCGGTGGAACTGTCAAAAAAAATGTAATTGAATTACAAGGAAAACATTCAGCAAAAGTTAAGGTTATTTTATTGAAAGATGGATACAAGGAGGAACAAATCGATGCTTAAAACAGAACATTACTGCATAACGCCAGAAAATATCCTTGGCCACGAGCTGATAGGCTTGGAAGCAAGAGTATCAAACAGCAGTGATGTAAGCAGAGAAAATCTAAAAGGAATAGTTGTTGATGAAACCAAAAATACTTTGGTTATTGAAAGCAAAGGCATTGAAAAAATTGTCCCAAAAAACGAGGCAGAATTTGAATTTACAATCGGAAAAGAAAAAGTAAAGGTTGATGGAAAAAAGATTTTGTATAAACCAGAGCAAAGAGTGAAAGTACTTTGGAGGAAGAAATAATGAGCGAAAAAAAACAAGAAAACCCAGTAAGCAATGGCTATAGTGTAAGAGGCAGTATTTTTACTGGAAAAGTTGTCAGTGCAAAAGCACCTAAAACAGTTACAATTGAAAGAAAAACAACACAGTACATTCGAAAATTTGAAAGGTACAAGAAATCAAAAAGTAAAATCAGCGCTCATGTTCCGCAAGGAATGGAAATTAAAGAAGGGGACATTATAAAAATCGGGGAAACAAGGAAAATTTCCAAGACAAAAAGTTTTGTAGTTTTAGAGATAGTTAAAAAAGGTGAACAATGATGAAAGCAATGAGCACAGCACCGGTTAGGTCAATAGGATTCGGCAGTAGATGTGTATGTGCTGATAATTCAGGCGCAAAAGAAGTAAGGATAATTACGATTTACAAATACCATGGAAGAAAATGCACACACCCAAAAGGCGGTGTTGGAGAAATGGTTAATTGTGTTGTTAAAAAAGGAAAACCAGAAATCAGGAAAAAGGTTGAAAAAGCGGTTATAATCAGGCAGAAGAAAGAATACCGAAGACCTGATGGAACAAGAGTAAAGTTTGAGGATAACGCAGTTGTTCTTGTTGATGATAAAGGTTTACCAAAAGGATCAGAGGTTAAAGGAGTAGTTGCAAAGGAAGTCGGGGAAAGGTTTCCAAAAATAGCAGGAATAAGCGCAGGGGTTGCATAAAATGGAATTAAAAAGTTCAAAACCAAAAAAGCAGAGAAAATGGCATTACACCAAACCATTACACTTACAGCAAAAAGAATTCGGAATGCACTTAAGCAAGGATTTGAAAGCAAGCATTGGAAAAAGAAGTTTAGATGGAAGAAAAGGAGACACAGTACAGTTAATGAGAGGAAATGAAAAGTTTGTCGGAAAGCAGGGAAAAATAACTGCAATTTTAAGACAAAAAAGACAGGTGCTTATTGAAGGAATGACAAGAAAAAGACTTGATGGTACTGAAATCCAAATTCCTTTCAAAGCTAGTAATTTGATGATTGTGAATATTGATGATAAAGATAGCAGGAGATTGAAAGGCAAAAAAATTGCGAAGATTGAAGTTAAAGAGGAAAAAAAGAAGGTGAAAGAAGATGGCAAATAGAGGCGAAACAAAATCACAAAAAAGTTTATCAGCACCTAAAGCAAGGTACTTTATGAGAAAAGAAAACGTGTTCACTGTTCAGAGTAGACCTGGGCCTCACACTAAAGAAACATCAGTTCCTTTGGCATTTGCTCTAAAACACTTGCTTGAAGCAGCAGGAAACATGAAAGAAGCAAAAAAAATTGTTTCAGAAGGTAAAGTAAAAGTTAATGGAGCTATAAGGAAAGACCATAGGTTTCCTATAGGCCTGTTTGATGTTGTTGCAATGGATGATGCAAAGAAAAAATACAGGGCAGTTTTTGATAAAAAAGGAAGAATTATTATGAAAGAAATTGAAGCAAAATCAAAAGATTTCAAAATAAGCAAAGTAGTCAACAAAAGAAAAGTAAAAAGCGGAAAAACATGGATAACCACAAATGATGGTTTTACAATTCAGATTGATAAAGAAAAGGTAAATGTGGATGACTCAATCAGAGTTTCATTGCCTGAAGTGAAAATCGAAGAAATTTATCCAATGGAAAAAGGATACACTGTATTCTTGACCGGAGGAACACATGTGGGCGAAACAAATACTGTAGATAGTGTGGATAGAGGAAGCCTGCAGAAAAAGAAATTTGTAAGTTTAGGAAATAAAGAAACAGGATTCCAGACAGTAACCAGAAATGTAATGGTTGTTGGAAAAGGAAAACCGGAAGTAGAGGTACTTCAAGCTGAGTGATTATTATGGCAGATAATAAAATGAAAGAAATCAGAGTGGAAAAAGTAACCGTCAACATGGGCGTTGGGGAGAAAGGAGAAGAATTGAAGAAAGCTACGACTATTCTCCAGATAGTTACCGGGGCAAAACCAACACTAACCAAGTGTAAGGTTAAACAGCCGGATTGGGGTTTAAGACCAGGATTAACTATCGGCACAAAAGTTACACTTAGAGGAAAAAAAGCAGAAACATTCCTTGTATCAGCACTTATGGCAAAAGACAAAAAAATAAAGAAAAAGAGTTTTGACAAACAAGGGAACTTTGGATTTGGAATAAGAGAATATATTGATTTGCCAAAAGCAAAATATGATCCAAAACTTGGAATCAAAGGATTTGATGTTTTAGTTACTTTGGAAAGACCAGGATATAGGATTAAGAGAAGAAAAATCGGCAAGGCAAAGGTATTCCATTCACATTTAATTCAGCAAAATGACGCAATAGATTTTGTAAAGAAAAAATTCGGGGTTGAAGTAGAATGAGTGAAAATAAAATAATTAAACCATGGAAAGTGCAACCACAAATCTGCAAAAGATGCGGTTCGCACAAAGGTGTGATTAGAAAATATAATTTACAGCTTTGCAGAAGATGCTTCAAAGAAAATGCGGAAAAAATAGGATTTAGGAAGTATGATTAAAGGAGATGATTTGGAATGAGTAGAAACGACCCGATAGCAGATGCACTAATAAATCTCAAAAATACAGAGAACGCAGCAAAAAAAGAATGCGTGATTAGGCCAGCATCAAAGCTACTCAAAGAAATCCTGAAAATTCTGCAGGAAAAAGGTTACATTGGAACATTTGAGTTTATTGATGACGGAAGAGAAGGTCTTTTCAAGGTTGAATTAATCGGAAAAATAAATGAGTGCAGAGCGATTAAACCAAGATACGCGGTAAAAAAAGCAGAGTTTGAAAAGTTCGAGAAAAGGTATTTACCTTCATATTATATTGGAACAATTATAGTTTCAACTACAAAAGGAGTTACAACACACTATATAGCAAAAGAAATGCAGACCGGGG
>JANLGZ010000088.1 GCA_024653905.1 archaeon | reverse complement strand
TGAAGGCTGGAATACCAGTGTTGGGTTCTGCTGTGCTCTTGAAACTTTTGCAAGAACTCCTCTTTCACTGCCAATCTGCATTTTTGCAAAGCTTTCGCTTTTTGTAACTTTAAGTTCCCCGTTTGATATTGGGCTTGAGCCTGCTATTTCTACAGTTCGTACTGGGTTTGTGCCATTATCAATAAACACCGAATCTCCTGCATAATTAATTCCGTATCCAGTTCTTCCTTCTTCCAAACCAACCTGTCCATCAAATGGTAAATAGTAAAATGGACTATCTGGTTCTGCTCCTTTGAGTTTTTCCATTTTAATATTTATTTTTGCATTAGGGTTTCCTTTTGAATCGTATAATTGCCATGACCCATCTGCATATTCAACATCAATAACAATTGCATAAGTTCCTGGTCCTGGTAAATTATAATTCGGTTGGCTGTATGAATCGAATCCAAATAATTTTGAATCCTTGAAATAAACTCCTAATCCTTTTGTTTCATCTAAATACCAATCTGGAGCATCAAAGAATGTTTTGTTTTGTGCAACATCAAAGTCTTTTTGGAAGTCTGTTGAATAACCATCAATCATTAATGTTGCGTTGAATTTTGTCATTGAGATAAGCTTGTCTGCATCAGTTCCAGTGATTCCTGATGCCTGCAAGAATAAATCCAGTCTTGAGGTCGAGTATGGTTCGCATGCCTTTACTCCTGTGTCTCCTGCGTAAAATGTTCTGCTTAAGATATTTGTTGCCTGTATATCTTCACAATTTTCACAGTTTAATTTTGGCGTAATTTCCACTTTTGCTTCATAAAATCCTTCTGTTAATTCTGGATAAGTGCATCTGACTTCTTCTCTTCCGCCTGCAGGCACGGTTAATTGCTGTACTCCATCAGGGCATTCTATTGCATCTCCACCTGCTGTTGGAACTGCAGTTATTGTAACATCCGCGTTAATAATTCCAGGATTGGTGTTTTCTAATATTGCAATTACATTTGCTTCTGTTCCGTTTTTTGAAATTGACACGCTTGCAATTCCAATATCGTAGCTTCCTATTTCATTTGTTGCAGCCTGATCTTCTCTTGGTGCAGGGCAATTGAATGTTTCCCCCTTATCTGCAACATAATCTGTGAGCTGGTTGATTTTTTGTAAAAGAGCAATACTGAATTGTGTTCCATCACAGTAAATTCCGTTTTCATTTTCTTCATTGCATGTGTCTTCTTTTATTTCTTTCCAGTTCCATGCGAACTTTACTTTTGGCAAAGCATCATATCCTGTGTTTCCTGTTTTTGTTCCTGCCTGGCAGTTCAGAAGACTTGTTGTTTCCTGTGTTTCCATCATTGGAGGAACAGAATTGAATTCAAGATTATATCTTTGCTCGAGTTTTTGTGCTGTTTCTTCTTCTAACTTGGTTTTGCTTTTATCCAAAACATCAGAATCATAGAAACCCAAAAATCCGCCTTCTTCATCTATGAAGTCGTCTTTACTGTAAGTTTTATCTTTATACTTGTGTCTTTCTCCGGTTACCATCAGTTGTGTGTACTTTGGTCTTGCTTCTTCTGTTATGAATCCTGTTGCGTTCTGGAATATTGTTCTGAAATTTTCAATTCCCTGTGATATCAAATCAGGATTATTCACAAGAGGCTGTGGTACTACAGGTGCCGTTACTTTTCCGTGTAATCCTTCAACAGTAAGTTCTATTTCATTGTCTTTTTTTTCAACCGAGCCTGCGCCCTGTACAAGTGTAACGTTTTTAATCTCAACATCTTTTTGCAGTGTAGTGAATGATATTTCATCTTCCTGACTATTGTATGCCTGTATTGTTCCGACAACCGTTCCAAGTATTCCGGCAGCCCATGGGTTAGTTCCAAGTATTCCTGTAACCATTCCTCCTGCTGCTCCTAAAATTCCTCCCGCTGCTCCGTTTCTCTGAACCTGTGTTTGGTTATTAGTTATTGGCACGCCTGTAGTACTCGATCTTGGTGATGCACTAGAAGGTCTTGGAGCTGCATTGACAAAACCAGTAATAAAACCCTGTATTGGTGGGATTCCTAAAATTTGCTGTGATGCTGACGCAACCCGTTCTGTTGTGGAGTTAGGTGTAGTAACAGGCGCTGTAGTTTCTTTTTTTATTATTGTAACATTTCCCTGTCCATCAACAGTTATTGTGTCTCCTATACTTAACTCGGGCCCGGCTCTTTGATTTATAAGTGTTTCAATTTTGGGGTCAGGGTGCTTATTATTCGAATTGTAAATGTAACCATCATCTCCAATGTGATATTCTCCTGAAGGAATTGTAAGTTCTTCTCCTGTTTCAGTTACTTTATCCTTTCCCATTAATGTTTTATTAGGATTTGACCAATTGGTCAGCATTACTGCTGCCATTGAAGCAAGACCCCATAATGCACCGTCCTGTAAAGAATCCATGAAGTCTTTGGTTTTTACGCGAACCTCAACTGGTTTTTCAACACACCCATTGGTTAGGTTAGCAACATCAAATCCATCAAATTCATATGCAGGGTCATCATAAACATCAAACTCGTATTTGGATAATTGCCAGCACCCTGGTGAATTAATTATTACTCTTAAATTCTTTGTAAGCTGGTCTCTTCTGTCGGAACCGAACTGCGGTGAAATGAAAATAGCATATTGCCCAGGGTAATTATCTTCAGCGAAAACTTCTATTGTCTGGCTTTCCCCTGGGGCTAAAGTAAATCCTCTTCCTGGAGAAGTAACAAGATTAGATTCAACCTCAACTTCTATTGGTTCTCCACAGCTTTCATCAGCAGTAATAGTAAATGCTCCGCTTTCCTTTTGGTTCAGTACAAGTCTTTCCTTATCATAATTGATGCATTGGGCAAGATTCACAGAAGTTATTTGTGTTTTGATTGAGTTCTGCAATACCTGGTTTTCACCATCAAGAGGATTAGTTCCCTGTATTACAATTTCTGCATCAGCCAAACCATTAACTCCGCCAAAAGGAGTGAATGTCAGAATAGCTGTAATTGTTTGTTCTGCCTGTATTGTTCCAAGCATTAACCTGAAATAACCTGGTCTTAGAATAACCTCGTCTGCGCCAAAGTTAAGAGTGTATTCTCCAAGCTGGTTCGAATTCCATTTAATCATTGCTTCTAAATCCTGAAGTGCAACAGGGGTTCCTCCGACTGTACAATTGTTTTGTATTTGGAATTCTGTTCTTTTTGGTGTCCCGGAAGTGCTTGTTGTCCATTCGCTTCTTGTTACTACAAGGCAAGTTGGGTCATCAACTTCGCTTCCCAAACCAATCGCGATTTTTACAGGCACTTTGAATATCCATTCCTGTCCAAAATTACCCGCAATAATTATGAGTTCTCCTTCTAAATCAATTCTTTCACTTAATGCCTGTGCATCTTCAGTCAAAGCTGTTTTCAGAACAAATTCCTGCTGGTCGCCTGCTTCTAAAGTTAATCCTTTGTAAGAACTCTCAAGCCAGTTTCTGACAGTTACAATATCAATGAGATTCTTGAAATTGCCCTGCAGTTTAATATCCTTAATAGTCAAAGCATAAGGTGCAATGTTTCTTATACTAAACTTGTCTTCTGCCTGTGCCTTGTTCTTTGTATTCAAACTAACGCCTATCTGTGAAGGGTTAATATCCAAAAGCTCATCACTTACACTCAGTTCCTTAACAAGAACATTATAATTTGGTTTTTCAACCTCAATTTTTAATTTTTCTCCAGGTGCCTGTGCAGGCAAAGTAAGCTTGGCAACCCCGTCCTTTCCTGTAACATCCCAATCCAAAATATTGCTGTGTTTGTCTTTTAATCTGACAATCGCTTTGTCAACTTCTAGTCTTGTGGCTTTGTCAATAACTGTTACGGTAACATTGTTCGGTACGCCTGATAAGTAAAGTTTAGGTTCGACATCTATTTCGAGTTCTTTTGGTGCGGCAACAACAATTGTAAGATTTTTTTCGAATACTATTGCCTGATCCGAAACAAGCTGGATATTTATTATTCCATTGATTGCTTTTTGCGGTGTGAATTGCGTTTCAAGACGTACAGTGTTCTTTTGGTTTAAATTACCGACATCCATTCTTTGGAACTCAAATCCGTTTACAACCCCGCTGGTCTGTGTGCTTTCTGCATTTGTGATTTTATAATCAAAAAATTTCAGGGTTTCATCAGGATTCACAATTCTCAAATTAGCATTGTTGTGTATTCTTGCTGTTGAATTATTTGTAATCACAAATTGTAATTTGTAAGGATTGAAAACTCTCGCAGTGTAAGAATCAGTTACTGATTCAATCAAATCCTCTTCAAGGTCTGTTATTGTTGCAGTAAAGCAGAAGTCAGTGTCACAAAGAGTTATTATTCCAACCTGGAATATTTCCTGTTTTGTGTTGCTGTACAGTTCAGCTGCAACAGTATTATCTTCAGGGAACCTTTCTCTTCCATCGCTTGATTCTCCCCAAATTCTGTAATTCATGAGCAGTTTGTCGGAGATTGCTGCAGATTCTTTAATGAAAACTTCTGCTTCAGCCTCATAAACACCAGGGATTATTCCTCCAGGAACATTATCATACCAGTATAAGTTGACCCATTTTGCATCATCAACAGTAACATCATAATCTTCTTCTCCCAGATTGCTTTCTTCAGGCTCGAATCTTGTAGCACGAATTTGGCTTGTTCTTGGAGCATTAACTTCCCTGATTAAAAGCTTGTCTTTTTCCATCAGTACATCTTTTCCTGTTCTGATGTGCACTCCCAATTCATCATAATCCTTGTTTTCAGGAATAAATACTTTGAATTTTGCAGCATATGTAGCTCCCGCTTGAACATTCTGGCTTCTTTTTCCGCCTTGGTATAAACCCAGGAATTCCATTTCAACCGTGTCTTTCAAAATAGGTTTTTCAAGTGCAATATCAAACTCCTGTATTGTTGATGCAATAACCGGTTTTTTTGCAGTAACATATTTTGCGAATACTTCCTCATTTTCTTTGCTCACAATTAAATAAATTTTTCTGTTTGCCCTTAACTCAAACTCCTTTGAACCATTTGCATCAGTAAAATCCGTTCCTATTAATTCGTTTGTTCTTGCATCAAACACGCCGATTGTTGCAAACGGAATTGCCCTTCCAAGTTTATCTTTCACATTTGCCCTGACTATTCCTGTTCCTACTTCCATTGTAACTGTAAGATTAGGTTCACTGCTTTCGCTTGTTGAACTGTTAAAATAACCCGCGTCGCTTCTTCCGGAATAACCTTCCTTGAATGCGAATGCATAATAGTTTCCTGTTCTGACTCCGAAAAATTCTGCTATTCCGTTTATGTCTGTTGTTTTTGTATCAATATCTGCAACAAAATTTGTTGATGCATCATAAAGTGCAACTGTTGCATTCCTGACCAATTTATCATCCTGGTCAACAACTTTAACCTTTAAACTTCCGCATGTGCTTGGAGTGCATTTCACAAGCTCTATGGTTGTTGCTGTTTCGCTTATCTTCAGATTTGATGCCCTGCCGATTTGATAATTATCCGCCGAAACAATTGCGTTGTATTGCACATCTTTGCTGATATTGAATTCTGCTTCTCCGTTTTCTCCTGTTTTAATGGTTGTGAGTTCTTCGGCAGAAGATGCAATCAGCAGTTTTACTCTTGCTTCTCTAATAAGGCTTTTGCTTGTTTTGTCCACAACTTTAACAGTTATCTGCCCTCTTATGTCTTCTCTCAGATTAATAGCCACCTGCTCTGTTGCTCCTGCTACTAGTGAAATAATGCCGGATGTTTGTTCGCTGTAAGACCCGCTTTCATCATAAGTTTTGAGAACATATTTTCCCGGATAAACATTGGAAAAGTTTCCCTGTCCTGAAAAAGTATAGTTAACCGTAATCGGACCAACATTAGGATTTGCCACTAATTCTGAGTGCTTGTATAATTCTATTATAATTCCGTCAATAGGGTTTCCCTGCGGGTCATAAACATTTGCAATTATTGTTCCGCTTTCAGCTGTTGGTTCAGATAAATAAATACTAAAATCATCAGAGGTTATTCTCTTTCCGTTTATTTCAGCATACACATTCGTGTTGCTTACATCCACACTCAATCCATCACAATCATTTGCTACTTTAATAACCGCAACTCCGTTATCTGAGGGTCTTAAGTTTACTGGTGCTGGTGCCTGTGCATAAGGATTATCTGCACACCTGAATCTTAATGTGAATTCTTTGCTCACGGCTTGTCCTAAATCATCAACCATTCTTATTGTTTTGAAAGTATAAGCCTCGCTTTCTTTTTGAAGGGTTACATTTTTTGCCTGAGGCAACTCGAAAATAATAACAGAATCATTATATGTCAGATAATTTTCTTTGCTCACCTGAATGTCTATTGTGTCCCCTTCCGCTATTCCTGGAAGTTTTGCTATTCCAAGCTGGTCGGTTTCAGTGCTTAGTAATATATCTCCGTCTTTGAAAAATATCATATCTGCTCCGCTCACAGGTCCAGATGTATCTTTTACTGAAATTATAAGAGTATTATTTCCTCCAAGTAATGCTCCTGCAAATACTCCGAGTATTATTGCTGTAATTAGTATTAATCCAAGAAGTATGAATAATGCAAAGCTTGGAACAACCTTATCAATCGGGTCTATAACGCTATATACAGGAACTGATTCCTCAATTTTGTCAAGGAAGCCATAGTATTTTTCTTCCAAAGAGTAGTAGAATTCTTTTAGCCCGTCAAATATACCCACTGAATCACCAATTAACTGTATCCCAATAATAGTTAGGCTTAGTTGAGATTAAATAAGTTTCTCTTACTATATAAATCTTTATTATTAATATTACTGGTTTCAGAGCAGTTCCTGGAATGGAATCTCTGTCTGAACCCCAAATAAAAATCCTACTAGAATCGAGGTCACTATTATTACTAATATATATGCCAGATGTGCTTCTGTTTCCTCGAAAAAGTTTTTCTTTCCCTTCAAATCCAATTTTGCTGTTTCACCCATGTTAGTGCCTCCGATAAGGCCAAACAGCAAAGGCATTAGTGCGGTTAGTGCATATACTGGGAGTTCCTGAAAATGTCCGCCTATTATTATTCCTGCAAACAGCATTGTAATGAAGCCGGTTCTTCCATAAAAAAGTGCTGAAAGAAAAAACACGCCTAATGCTACAATTAAAAGTTCAATTGTAGGGCTAAGCATTAAACTTATTTTTAATTCAGGAAAAAACACGTTTGCTCCAGCTGCGCCAAGAACATAAAAAATAATTCCAAGTGCTATGGCGGGAGCTTTCGAAGCCATTATTTCACTTCTATCTTGTCGTAAAAATATTTAGCATTCCACAACAGTTCTGCTGCTGTATCTTTCTCAATATCTAAACATACTTCCGTATCAATAATTCTATTGTAAAGATTTGCAAGGTTGTATCTTTCAGAGTTCTTTGTTTTCATTACGTCGTTATTTAGAGTTATAGAAGTGTTACTGTTTCCGATTGTTTGAATGTTATCCTGTCCAACATATTTTGCTTCTATTGTTGCTGTGTCTTTCACACAACTGATTGTAAGATTATATAATTCAGTGTTTACACTGTCTGCCGGCTGGAACACTATACTTCCGAAATTGAACAGGCCTTTGGAATCATCATCAATTACTATTCCGTTGCGTTTGTCTGCGCCGCCGTTTTTGCATAGTTCTCCAAGTGTGTATTGTCCGTCGTTTATTGTTGTGTCTGCATCAGTCTTTGATTCTGAAGGTGCAGTTTTAACTAGCCAGTTAAGTGATTCTGAAACAGTGGCTGCTGTTGCCGTTCCTGTATGGTATAAATACAGGACTCCTGCTTTTTCTTTTTCAGAGTTCTTGTTCACTGATGCAGTTAACATTATTGGGTCTGAAGGCATCCACGTGAAACCCGTAGGGGTCATTGTAATTATTTTTCCTGCAGCAGTATCCTTGTAAGTGTTCTTGAGGGTGAATGGTTTGTTTGCATTGCTCTTGTTTATAGCCTTGTATGTTTCAGCTTCTGTTTTGTAGTTGTAAAAAAGCTTTCCTGCAATAGGTAAATTGAATCCGGTTCCCCAATTAATTTCCCCATCAATAGGAATGCTGAACAGCACATTATCTGCATATTTTGTTGCTCCTTTATTGATTGTCCCATCTATTGCGGTCATGTTGTTATTCAACTTAAAAGTTACTTCTGTCAATTTTTTATTCGTTGTATTCTCTGCTCCCCAGAAGTATTTGAGTTTGGTATTATATTCTCCGGGTTCTGCCAAAGTTGTTGTTTTGTAATTGAATGTTTCTGCTTTTTTATAAGCGGTCTTGAAAGCATCCAAATAATCATCTTTCATCAGGTACAATTCAGGATTAATCTGGCTCTTATAGAAAACCCAGAAGTTCTCATAACCTGGCTGAGGAGCAACTTCCCACTTGCCTTTTCTCATAATAATTTCTTTAATCTCATCGCTCATTGGGGAGTTCTTTATTGTAATTTTCCAGTTTCCTTTCTGCAAGGCTTCTAAGAATTCAACAGATATAACTTTTTTTTCACTTATTGTACATTCAGTTACTGGTGAGTTAAGGCATCCTTTGTCATTCAGGTCCTTGTCAAATATCCAGAATTGCTCAATTGGTATTACATAATGTGTTCCGCAAGCAGGCCCCAATGATTTTCCGCCAATTTGTGAAGGGTTATTAACAAAAGTTTCATCTGATGCAAGGGTAATTCTAGATGGCTTTGGAACCTCTACCCATGATTCAATATCCATTACAACATCCATGCCATACAACTTACTTTTTGGGTTTTTCATTTCAGTTACTAATGCGGCCATTACCCCAATGCTTGGAACATCAATTTTATCTTTATTGTAACTTGTGTCCTCTGTAGTGCCTGTTGTTTTGACAGTTTCTTCTTTAAGTTTTTCAATACTGCTTTTAATTGCTGAAGTGAACGTTCCGTTTTCAATCACATCATAATCAATATTGAGAATTTTACATCCTTCCACATCCTCAGTAAAGTATCCTGTGTCTGGGTTTTGTGAAAGCACATATCTGAACATTCTCCGATTTCTTTTGTTGTTTTTGCAATTTCATCAGCAACTTTTTTAATCTGCGTATTCTTCCTGTCAATTTCTATTGTGCTTTGTACTGCGTCGCAGAACCAAGGAACACCAGCTATTTCTTCTTCCTTTGTTGGGATAAGATTAATCCTGCTCATGTCTTCGTTCTTAACTTCGAATGCATCAC
>JANLGZ010000087.1 GCA_024653905.1 archaeon | reverse complement strand
AAATCCTGAAAAATACAAAAACGCATGCATAAAAAGAGCAGAATTGTTCAGTTCAAAAAGGTTTTTTGAAAAGCTAGATTTAGAAATAAAAAAATCAAGCTTTGGAAAAATATAAAACTATTATTTGGAGTTTGAAATATTAATTGCCGATTAGCTGATTGAGATTACTTCCGTCTATTTTTGTGTGTTTTCATACCTTCAATTTTGACCAACTACAAATCCTTTTTATTATCAATTAAACAATAGCCCATTATGGAATTTGAGTTCAAAAATAACAAGATTTTGTTTGAAAGAGAATTGTCCTACTGTTTCAGATTTAAGCTTTGGAAGAGAATAAAAACACTGTTCCGTTTTCAATAATCCGGGTGATTGCCTGGAAATCCAATTTTATATTTTTTCAAGAAATTCACATCCTGTTTTCCAGCCACTCGTTCATTAAGAACCTTCCTTGCTCCTCCGCGAGGCCGCCAAAGCTGATGAGGTCACTCAGGAGTATTGGAGTTGGGGCTATTGAGAATCCTTTCACTTTTTTTGCCTGTTTTAACAGTGCCTCATTTTTTGTTGGGAGCAGGAAGAGGTTCGCTTCCTTTTTCTCGGCTTTGAGGCATTTTTTTGAGAGTAAATATTTTTCCCATTTCTTTTCTTCCCATTCCATTACATAAACGTGGATTTGGTCTGTTTTGACGTAACTCCTGTATAATTCGCTTCCTGCAAATACAGTAAAGGAATAATCTAGATGTGATTTGTTCGCCAGTTGTAGGGTTTTCTCAAAACCAATTGGTGAATGGTAACCAATTGCTTTAATGCCTGTTACCGGTCTTGCAAGGGAAACCAGTTTAATCAAATCCGTGGCTCTTGCTAGACTATACTCGGAAGTCTTGTTGCTTTTAACCAGAAAATCGTGTTTTTCAAGTTCTTTGACAAAGTTAAATGTCGGTTTGTAAGTAAGAACCGAATTGGAGCCAGAGCCACCTGTTTTTCCCGCCATGGCTGCTGTTCCTTTGTTTAACTCGTAGATGCTCCAGCTCATCTCTTTGTTTTCCAATATCCAGAGGGCTGAAGAAAGTCTCTTTTCAGTCAATTCAAGCATGCTATAGTCGTTAAACAACTAATATTTAAATATAACGCTTACATGGTTTTCAGGGCAATTGCCTTATGCTCCATATGAAAGTGTTTCCTATAGGGAACATTTTGCATAAAAACTGTTTCTTGCAGGAAACGAAAATGGCATATTTCGTTGCACTTTTGTAACACTAATTATCTGTTACAGAATTTGATTAAGTGGGGTTTGTAATACTGGTCTAACTATTGATGCCGTTCAGTTCGAACTTTGCTGTTCTGGGAACGGTTAGTATATTTGGTCGTGGTGTTTGAATTTTTGGAATAGTATAAATTTTTCTTTTCGGTATACTCTGAAAGTCAGGACAAAACTTTTGTCTATATGGACTCTTTTGAAGTCTTTCATGTCGTATTTAAGGTTTTTGTAGAAATCGATTGTTTTTGGGTCTCTTGAAATAACTTCTTCTATTTTTTTCATTGCGGATTCATATCTTCTCTTGTCTTTTTTGAAAAGCTTTTTTAGTGTTTTCTTAAGATCTTCGCTGAGGTTATATTTGAAGGGCAATTTATCCCTCTATTTCCTTTCTCAGTTGCTTCATCGTGGTTCCTTTGAAACCGTGTTTTTTTATGTGCTTTTCACTATCTTCTATCAGTTTTTTGATTGTTTCTTCACTAACCTCTCTTTCCACAAACTCTTCTCCAAATAAATCGGCAATTTTGTCAATCGCATCTCCTTTATCCTTTAAGCCATATTTTTCTTTTACAACCCCTAACACTTTGCTAGTGTAATCTTCCACAGTTATACTCATACTTTTAGCCAAATCACATCACCTAATATAAAGTGATTTAAAGTGATTTTAAATCTTTCTATTCGCAAAAAGCCGTCAGTTCGAACCAGTTTCAGCATTTTTTTATGGTTCAGTGATTCTTCAGTGATTCGTTGTCCTTATTCAGCAGAAATAATCAGAATATTCCGGAAATTCAGTATTGTCAATACTGCTAATGCAACAATTGTTGTTATTATTGCCCCAACCATGCCAAACACAGGAATCAGAATAATTGTTGCGCCAATATT
>JANLGZ010000083.1 GCA_024653905.1 archaeon | reverse complement strand
GTTATTGCTTTAATCCATAGATCAATCATTTTTTTCACCTCCTTTTTCAGTATATTGTTAAGCATTAGTAAGTTTTCTTAGTTTTTAATTATGTCTTTTCCCTAAAATCACTCTTTTAAACCCTTTTTGCATTAATCTAATTGATTAAAAATGGATTTAGAAAAAAAAATTGATTTAGTTAAAGAAGTTGGCGAAGAAATAATTACTGAAGAAGAACTTCGAATTTTATTTGAAACAAAAAAGAAACCTATTGCTTATGATGGATTTGAACCAAGTGGAAAAATCCATATTGCTCAGGGAATCCTTAGGGCAATTAATGTTAACAAAATGACTCAAGCTGGATGTAAGTTTAAGCTTTGGGTTGCTGACTGGCATGCATGGGCTAACAACAAATTAGATGGCGATCTTGACAACATCAAAAAAGCTGGAGAATACATGATTGAGGTATGGAACGCAACAGGAATGGATATGAAAAATGTTGAAGTTCTGTGGGCTTCTGATGTAATGGGTGATAAGGAATATTGGGCAAAGGTAATGAAAATTGCAACCAATTCAACTTTAAAAAGAACCTTGAGGTGTTCGCAGATAATGGGCAGGTCTGAATCGGATATTCTGCAAAGTTCTCAGATTTTTTATCCGTGCATGCAGACAGCTGATATTTTTCATTTAAACGTTGACATAGCCCAATTAGGAATGGACCAGCGAAAGGTTAATGTTTTTGCAAGAGAACTAGCGCCAAAACTTGGTTTCAAAAAACCAATTGCTGTTCACCATCACATGTTAATGGGTTTAACTCCAATAAGCACTGGGGCTACTGGAATAGAAAAAGCAATTGAAATGAAAATGTCTAAATCAAAACCTAATTCAGCAATTTTCATGACCGATTCTGAAAATGAGGTTCAGAAAAAAATGAACAAAGCATATTGTCCTGAAAAAATTGTTGAAGATAATCCTGTGCTTGAATATTGTAAGTTTATTGTGTTTGAAAAATTCAAATCTTTTGATTTGGAAAGGCCTGAAAAGTTCGGCGGAAACATTTCATTCGGTTCTTATTCAGAATTAGAAACCGCGTTTGCAAAAGGAACTTTGCACCCAATGGATTTGAAACAAGGAACATCCAAATACATCAATGAACTCCTCGAACCAGTGAGGAAACATTTTGAAAAAAACACGAAGGCAAAAAAATTGTTGGAAAAGATTAATTCTTTCTCAGTTTAGTTTTATCTTTGCTGAGGTATTTTGAATCTTCCTTTTAGTGTTTTGCTTTGTCGTTTTGGTTTTTTTATTTCTTCTTTCATGCAATAATAACAACATCAGAATCTTTAAATACTACTTTTGCCTTACAACTACTGATTCTGTATGGTTTTGATTAAACTGTTTAAACCGATTATTGAAAGTCAGTTCAGCAAAAAAAACATAGGTCTTGGTTTTGTTTTCTTTTTACTTCCTTTTATTTTGATTATTGGAGTTTGGGCTCTTTTTGGTTTTTGGGTTGATTTTGCAGGAATAGGAATTTCTATTTTAAGAGAACTCCTTTACTGGGTTCTTGCAAGTGTTTTGATTTACATTTTATTAATGGCTTTTAAAGGAAAAGCTGTTCAGGGAAAATTTTCTTCTATAATGTCTGCTTTTCCGATTATTTATTTGGTTAATTTCATAGCTGCAATTTCAGCAATTGTGGTTATTTTCGTTACAATCCCTGGGTTTTTTGAAAAAATCGCTTCATTACAGGGTTTAAACCCAAGTTTTGAGGAGTTGATATCAGTTATCTCTTCATTAGCCTTGCCTTCACAGGAAATAATGCTCCTAATATGGCTTGTTCTTGGTTTAATAGGTCTTTGTGCATTTTTAATTACTTTTTCGGTTTTTTATAAGATTGGTAATTTGGTCAAAAAAACAACTGTTTTTTCTAACTTGATTTTTGTAATTGTCTTTATTGGATTAAATTTTCTACTAAATGAGCTTTTGAGCCTCCTTTTTGGGTTGTTTTAACCAAAAATTTAAAAGCGTTTTGCTGAACGCCTTTATTAGGAATTTCCAAGAGGTGGTTAAATGAAATGTACTTGCCCAAGTTGTAAAGCAGTAATTGAACTCGATACCAATGAGAAGGATGAAGGAGACTTCGTAAAATGCGAGGAATGTTCAGAACTCTTAGAGGTTGAAATAAAAGGCGGGAGTTTCAGATTAGTTACTGATCAGGAAAAAAAACATGAAGAAATGGACGAGCTTGATGAAAGCTTTGATAATGAAGAAGAGTAACGCATTGATTTGTTCTTTTTGTTTTTCTCGTTGATTTTGTTTTTTTTTGTTTACTTTGTTCTTTTTGTTCTTTTTATATTAATTACTCTATTTCTAATATATAGTGAATTAAATGCTCGAACTCTACAACACAAGAACACGAAAAGTTGATGAATTCAAACCTTTGAAAAAAGGTGAAATACTAATGTATGTTTGCGGGCCCACAGTTTATGGTCCTGGGCATATTGGACATGCGCGAACTTACACTGCCTTTGATATTATAAGGCGCTATTTAGAATACAAAGGAAACAAAGTGAAATATGTTGTCAACATTACTGATGTTCATGATGACATGATTAAAGAGGCAAACAAACAGGGAATAACAATTTTTGAATTAGCGGATAAAAACATTGAACTTTTTGTAAAAGATTTGGAAGCTTTGGGAATAAAAAAACCAAGTGTAATGCCAAGGGTTACTGAACACATAAAAGAAATTATTGAAATGGTAAAAATTTTGCAGAAAAAAGGATTTGCTTATGAAACTGATGATGGGGTTTACTTTGCAATAAATAAATTTCCTGATTATGGGAAATTAAGTAATTTAAATATGGAAGAGCGTAAAAGTGGAACCAGAGTTGAAACTGATAAGTATGATAAAGACAATCCAATGGATTTTGCTCTTTGGAAAAAAGCAAAGGAAGGAGAACCATCATGGCCAAGTCCTTGGGGTGAAGGAAGACCGGGCTGGCATATTGAATGTTCGGTGATGAGTTCAAAACATTTAGGAAAAAAAATTGATATTCATGGAGGGGCGGTTGATTTGGTTTTTCCGCATCATGAGAATGAAATTTGCCAGAGCGAAGCAACTTATGGAGAAAAACCATTTGTAAATTATTGGATGCATGCAGGCTTTTTGAATGTGCGCGGGGAAAAAATGTCCAAGAGTTTAGGGAACTTTATTACAATTCCGCAATTATTAAAAGATTTTAATCCGAAAGCTTTCCGTTATTTTATTGCTTCTTTGCATTACAGGTCAAGAATTGATTTTAATGAGGAAGCAATAGCTCAGGCTGAAAAGAACCTTGAAAAGTGGAATAATACTATTCAGGAACTCCTTGCAATTGAAAATAAAATCGAAAATCCTGAAGTTGATGAATTAATTAAAAATGCAAAGGAAGGTTTTGAGGAAGCAATGGATGAAGATTTTAATTTGCCTAATGCATGGGCTTCTCTTTATGAGTTTCAGTCAGCGGTTAATTTTCTTATTGCTGAAAAAAATCTTTCAAAAAAGAATGCAGAATCAATCCTAAATTTTTTAAAAGAATTAAACCAGTTTTTTGATTTCTTTGATCTTGAAAAAAAGCAGGAAGAAAAACTTTCTTCTGATTTGATGAAACTAATAGAGCAAAGAACAAAATTCAAAAAAGAAAAAAACTGGGCTGAAGCTGATAAAATTCGTGACCAGTTAAAGGCAAAAGGAATAGAGTTAATGGATACTCCTGACGGGGTTAAGTGGAAAAAAATATAATTTTTTATTTATACTTACTTTTATTCAAACAATTTCTTAACCAATATTTCAGGTTCATTATTAACAACCGATTCAAATTCTTTTGGAAAAAACTGTTTGTATTTAAAATCCAAAAACCTCTTGTCGAGGAATATGCATGCACCCTTATCTTTCTCAGTTCTAATTACTCTTCCAGCTGCCTGCACTGCTTTGCTTATTGCAGGGCCATTATAAGCATAATCCCAGCCTTTCCCGAATTTCTTATCATACAATTCAATAAGTGCTTTCGATTGCAATGAAACTTTCTCAAAAGGAATTCCAACAACAATTGCGCATTTCAAATTTTCTCCAGGAAAATCAACCCCTTCAGCTATACTTCCTCCTGAAACCGCAAGTAAAACTCCTCCAAAACCGCTTCCAAGCGCTTTGAATTCCTTCACGAGCTTTGATTTTTCATCCTGATGCATCATTTGTTTTTGCTCAAGCATTTTTCTTGAAATATTAATCCTAGAAGAAACTCCATTCATCACATCGAACGAAGGAAAAAACACAATACTATTTCCCGGAACCGCATTGGTAACTTTTTCAATTATTTTTGCAATTTCATCATACTGCTCTGAATTCCTTTCAGTATATTTTGTTGTGGTTCTGTTCACAAAAATATTTAATCTATTTTCTTTTGGAAAAGGTGACAAATATTCTTTTAATTCAGGATTCTCAAGGCCCAAAACATCACTGTGCATTTTCAAAGGACTTAATGTTCCTGACATCAAAATCGAAGAATAAGCCTGCTTGAAAATTGATTCGGTTATCTCTGAAGGGTCAAGCGGATAAAGAGAAATCCTCATTGAATTTCTCTGCATTTCCGCAACCTGAAGAGTGTGTTTCTTTTTTTTGATTAAATTATTGAGAAACACTGCAGTTGTTAAAAGATATGAATTTTCTTTTTTGTTTTTATTCATAAAAATTCCGGCCGCCTCTTCTATTCCTTCAAGTTTTTTCTTTGCAAGTGCTTTCAAAGAATCAGTTGATTCTTCAGCAATTAAAGATTCATTTTGATTCAGAGGAATTTTACTAACAACCTTAACAAACTCATCTGCGATTTCTTTCAAGGCTTCCTCGGTTTTCTTATCTTTAATTTCCTTTGCTTCCTTAGAAGCTTTTTCAATATCCTCAACTTTCAAAGTTGTTGCAAGCATGTCCCTTATTCTTTTTGAAAGATTATGGGCTTCATCAATAATCAAAATGCAGTCATTCAATTTTACATTGGCCTGACCAAGAATGCTTTCTCGTATATCCTCGTTGAATATATGAAAATAATCCCCAATTACTAAATCAGCTTCTTTAATCATTTCAAGTGTTACTTCATAAGGGCAAAGTTCTCTTCCTCTGCAGGAATTTTTCACCTCGGAATAAGTTTTTCCGTAAACCTCTATTCCCTGCTTTCTTTTTCTTGATTCTGCTTTTTGTTTTAATGTTTTCCCCTTAGTATTTATGTAGAAACTGCATTGTTGTTTTTTCTTTATTGCAGAGCACGCTTCGTAAAAACCTTGCTTCACATGTGAAACCAAAGGATGAATGCACATTTTCTTTTTTCCAACTAAATCAACTGTTTTTATTTTTAATCCGAATTTTTCATTCATTAAATTAGCGGTTTCCATTGCAATTTCATGCTGAGAACTTTTAGGAGTTAAGAAAAATACTTTCTTTTTGTGTTCGATTGCAAATGAAAGGCAAGGTCCTAAACTTGAGGCGGTTTTCCCAAGTCCTGTGGGGGCATTAGCTAGAAGAGTTTTGCTTTTATTCAGGGTTTCCACAATATCATTTATGAGTTTTTTCTGCTCAGGTCTCACATTTTCATAAGGAAAATAAATTTTCATCTATAAATCGAATAAAGTTGTTCTTAAAAGAAGTTGCAATCATTTTTGTCTTAATCTGAGTAAATTCATCCTAGCTTGTTTAAGTGCACTTTTTGCCTGACTGTACAGTCTTCCTTCTCTTTCTATTTCGTTTTCAGCTAATTCCAATTTTTCATTCCACATAACTCTTTGTAATGGGTCTGAAGTCATTCGTTCCTGAAGAAGATATCTTTTTGCTTTTGTTGCTTCATCAAATCGTCTTTGTGCTTCTGCTCTTTCTTTCTCAAGTCTATCAACTAAATTGTTTGTTCTTTTGATTCTTCTTGATAATGACCAAGGATTCAGTAAAGAGTTAATTTTTTTAATAGGCATTAAAAATCATAATGTTAAATGTATTAATTAAAGTATATGATTTATAGGTTTTTTTATGCCGGAATATGAATCTTTGCGCAAAGGAATTCAAATTAAGAGTCTTGCAAAATCCTCTGAAAAGGGTTTGCAAATGGATATTCTTAAAATAGAACCAAACTGGGTTGACCAAGGTCATTTTCACAATGATTTTGAATGGGTTTACATTTTGGAAGGTTCAATGCAAGATGAGAAAGGTTTGCATAAAAAAGGCGATTTTTTAATCAACACCACTGAAAGAATCCATAAACCAAGTTCGAAAGATGGTTGTCAGCTATTGATTGTGTGGTCAGGAAAAGTAACTCATGAATGATTCTATTTTTTCTAATAATTAGTTATTTATACTCCTTTTACTTATTCTTTGAGTGATTAAATGGCATTTGAAGGAATAGCTTTACTTTTAGATTTGGGACTTATTCTCCTTGCGGCAACAGCATTCAATTATATTGCAAGGCTCCTTAAACAGCCTGCATTGCTTGCATACATTGCTGCTGGTTTGGTTATAGGTCCATTAGGTTTAGGTGCTTTAGGATTTGAATTTGCAGGCGTTCCAATAGGAGTAACAACAAGTGAAGAAATCCTTATTCTTTCAGAATTAGGAGTTGCTTTCCTGCTATTTTCCATTGGAGTTGAATCAAATTTTTCAAAGCTTGCTGAATTAGGAAAAATCGCAATTATTGGTTCTGTTGCACAAGTAGCTCTAACCGCTTTATTAGTTTTTGTTTTCAATTCTTTTTTAGGACTGCTTTCTTTCGAACAATCACTTTATCTTGGTATGATTGTAGCTTTTTCTTCAACTGCAATTGTAATCAAACTTTTATCCGATAGCCGTGAGATTAATACTTTGCATGGCCGGCTCATGATTGGGTTTTTGTTAATTCAGGATGTGCTTGTAATCCTTGCGCTTCCATTATTGGAAAATATTTCCAATGTTGCAAACATTGAATTCATTGGTTTCTTATTATTGAAAGTTCTTGTATTACTTGCAATAGCTTACATTCTTAACAAATATTTTTACCCTAAATTATTTGCATTTGCATCACAATCTGAGGAATTATTTTTCCTTGCTGCAATGAGTTCTGTGTTTCTTTTCATTTTCATTTCTTATCTTTTGAATTTTTCAATGGCCGTAGGTGCCTTTGTTGCGGGTGTTGCATTATCAACTCTTCCTTATAACCTTGAGGTTTTCCACAGAATCAGAGGAGTTCGTGATTTTTTAGCAACTATTTTCTTTGTTACTCTTGGAATTCAGATAACTCCAAGCTTTGTTTCATTTCCATTAGAATTAGGTATTGTTTTGGCAGGAATTGTTTTCTTTTTCAAACCACTAATTTATTACATTATAACTTTGTTCAACGGTTATGGGGGAAGAGTTTCTCTGATGGTTGCTCTTGGTTTAGCACAGGTTTCAGAATTCTCATTCATAATCGCTAATCAAGGAAAAGGTGTTCTTGAACAAACACCAGGACTTTATTCTTTTGTAATAGTTTTAATCGCTTTTTCAATGGCAATAACTCCTTACTTCATGGGCTACGCGAATTTCTTTTACAATTTAACCCAAAGAATTTTTGGAAAACTTCTTGATCCTGTAAAGCAGTCAAAAAGACTGAACAAAAAAATCAACGAACTTGAAAGCATTCCGGAGGAAATAGAAAATCACATCATAATATTTGGCGGGGGCTTGGTTGGTTCAGGAATAGCATCCAGTCTGAAAGATGAAAACCAAATAATTGTAATAGATAATGATTCTGAGGTAGTGTGGGAAAACATCCAAAATGGCATTAATTCAATTTACGGTTCAATTGACAATGATGAAATCTGGAAAAAATTAAGATTGGATAAAGCAAAGGTTTTGATAATTGCAATTCCAAGATCAAATATAGCTGTCTCTCTTGTAAAGTATGCAAGAAAAGTTGCGCCAAAATTAGCTATTTTCGGAAGAGCCCGTTATTTTGGAGATGCCCTGACTTTGTACAATGCAGGGGTTGATTTTGTAATAATGCCTCATGTTATAGGGAGCAATGTTTTTGTAGAAAAAGTAGCCCTTTACTTAAAAAATGAAAATATAAACGAAATCAGGAATTACAATACTGAGTTTATAGAATATTTGAAAGAAAAAGCCAAAAAAGAAAAAACTCGTTTTGTTGATTAAAACCCTGATTTAAAAGCTTTTTTGGGTTCATTTTTATTTATGGTCAAAAGAAGGAATCGGGAACTTCTCCTGCCAATATTATTTTCCTTTCCCATTGAGCACAATTATTCATGATGATTTAAAATGACTGGTTTAGTAAAAATAGTTGACGTAACTCTAAGAGACGGAGAACAAACAAGAGGAGTTTCTTTTTCTTCTCAAGAAAAATTATCAATTGCCAAAATGCTTCTTAAGGAAGTTAAAGTTGATCGATTAGAAATAGCTTCTGCTAAAGTAAGTGATGGGGAAAAAGAAACTGTAAAAGAAATTTGTGTTTGGGCGAAAAAAGAAGGTTTTCTTGAAAAAATAGAGGTTTTAGGTTTTGTTAATACTTCTTCAGTTGACTGGTTAGAAGAAGCTGGTTGTATAACGATGAACATGCTTGCAAAGGGTTCTGAAAAACACTGCAGAAATCAATTAAGAAAAGAACCTCAGGAACATTTCACTGATACTCGAAAAGTAATTGAATATGCAAAATCGAAAGGCATAACAGTTAATGTTTATTTGGAAGATTGGAGCAATGGGATTAAAGATTCAAAAGAATATGTTCTTGAGTTTGCTAAAAAATTAAAAGAAACAGGGATAAATCGTTTAATGCTTCCTGATACTCTTGGTGTTTTGGACCCATTGCAGGTGCAAAAATATTTACAAGAAATGAAAAAAGTTTATCCAATAGAAGGAATGGATTTTCATAGCCATAATGATTATGGCTTGGCAACCGCAAATGCATTAATGGCTGTTAGTGAAGGAATAACTGCTGTGCATTGCACAATAAATGGTTTGGGTGAAAGAACAGGAAATGCTCCTATTGCTGAGGTTGTTGCTGTAATCAATGATAAAACTGATTTCAAAACAGGTGTTGATGAATCTGCTTTGGTAAAAGTTGCAAAGTTTGTTGAAAGAATTTCAGGAAAAAAAATTCCAAGCAATAAACCAATAATTGGCGAGGATGTTTTTACACAAACTGCAGGAATCCATGCTGACGGGGACGCTAAAGGAAACCTTTATGCTAATCCTCTTACTCCTGAAAGGTTCGGGAGAAAAAGAGAATATGCCCTTGGAAAACTTAGTGGCAAAGCAAGTTTAGAGCATAATCTCAAAGAGCTGGATATAGAGCTTACTCCTGAACAAAAAGCGTTTGTTCTGAAAAAAATAGTTTCTCTTGGGGACAGAAAAGAAACTGTTACTATAGAGGATTTGCCTTTTATAATTGCGGATGTTCTGAAAACTCCGATTGAAAAAAATGTGCAAATAATTAATTTTGAAATAGTTTCCTCTTCTGAAGGAAAACCAAAAGCAAAGCTTTCCATAAATTTCAATGGTTCTACTATTGAAAAGTTCTCTGAAGGAGATGGGGGCTATGATGCTTTTATGAATTGTTTAAAACAGGCTGCAAAGGATGTTGATTTGCATTTACCAAATTTAATTGATTATGAGGTTAGAATTCCCCCAGGAGGAAGAACCGATGCTATTGTTGAAACAACCATAATCTGGAAGAATGGTGGCAGAGAATTCAAAACAACAGGAATTGATTCTGACCAAATAGTAGCAGCAATAAAGGCAACTGAGAAGATGCTGAATACTGTTGGATTGAACAAGTAATTTTTTAATGAAAATAATATAAGTGTTCCCTTGGCATAAAAAATTCAAAATATTTATTTTGTTATGTTGCAGGTTTGGGTAGATTTATTAATCCAACTAGAAGCAATATGAATAACCATAATTATCTCTTCTTAGGATGAAAATTGTTGTTTTATATTACTGAGTCGTGGGACAATGAACATTAAAAAATATTTTTCCGAAGCATTTATATTTGACCTTAAGGCTGGCTTTATTACAGCAATAGTTGCTCTTCCACTTGCGATAGCGTTCGCAATAGCTTCTGGCGTACCTCCAATAATGGGGCTGTACACTGCTATAATTGCTGGGATTTTAGGTTCTTCTTTTGGCGGTTCAAGATTCTCAATTACGGGGCCCACTGGTGCAATGACCGTGATAATTCTTGCCACTGTGAACAAGTTTGGTATTGAGGGTTTGCTTTTGGCAGGATTACTGGCAGGTATTTTACAACTTGGATTTGGAGCATTAAATTTTGGGAAGCTTGTAAAATATATTCCTCTTCCAATAATTTCCGGTTTCACAAGCGGTATTGGGGTGATAATTTTTATAGGTCAGCTTGCAAACTTTTTAGGATTATCCATCCCGCCTCACGAATTTATATGGACTAATGTAAGGGAAATTATTTTTCATCTTCCAAATTCAAGTTTGTTAGCTATTAGTATTGCCTTAGGTACGTTGGTAATCTTGCACTTTTATCCTTTGCTGGCTGAAAAAAATAGATTTCTTCGTAACATACCCGCCTCAATACTTGCACTCATATTTTTTACAGCTATAACTATTTATTTTGCTTTGGACATACCTGTTGTTGGGGATATTCCTTCCGGCTTGCCGTCATTCAGCCTCCTGAATTTTAATCTTGACCTTGTCAGACAGGTTCTTCCATCTGCTTTCACCATTGCATTGCTTGGTGCAATTGAAGCGCTTTTATGTGCTGTTGTGTGTGATGGTATGACAAATACGAAACATGATTCTGACAAAGAACTTAGAAGTCAGGGAATTGCCAATATTGTAATTCCGTTTTTTGGAGGAATCCCAAGCACTGCGGCAATAGCAAGAAGTGCAGTTAACATAAGAGAAGGCGCAAAAACAAAATATTCAGGAGTAATCCACGCACTTTTTTTGCTTCTCATTTTACTTGTTTTTGCACCAGTAGCAAAATTTATCCCTACTGCTTTTCTTGCCGGCATACTGATGTTTGTTTCCCTGAATATGATTAATATAAATGAATTTTTCACAATTTCTCGCATATCAAGGTCTGATACTGCAGTTCTTGCAATCACTTTTCTGCTTACTGTTTTTACAGATCTTGTTTTTGCCGTTCAAGTGGGCATGTTCCTAGCAATATTCTTGCTGTTCATCAGGCTGACAAAAATGACTGACATTTCCCATATGGAAGAGTATGACAAAAAGAACGGCATCAACTTCAGGATATATGCCAATCCTTTGTTGGAGGAGAATATAACTATTTACACTATTCACGGTCCGTTCTTTTTTGGTGCAATGAATGTTTTTGACCGCAAGCTCAACGAGCACATGCACATGAAAAAACCCATAATAATACTGCGCATGACACACGTTCCTTTCATAGACAGCACAGGCGTGGCGCGTCTTAATTCTTTCCTAATGGAAAGACAGCGTGAACATAAAACAGTTTACCTGACTGAGCTTTCCAATGCTGCGGAAAAAGTGCTGTTCCGCGACCATACTTTCACAAGTCTCATGGAAAAAGAACACATATTTGGGACAACTGGTGCTGCAATAGATTACGCTGAAAAAAGCCTCATTGCTTCCCGTGAAAAAGAACAGGAAACAAAATAACCTTATTATGTCGCAAAACCATTCAAAACCCTTATAAACTTTGATGGGTATAAATCTTTTTTTAGGATGAATAAGTTTAGTTTTTGTTTTGGCCAGTTTTTGTTGTCAAGACCTTTTTCTTTCAATTTTTTCAAGTGGGAGGCATTCCCGTGGCTATGAAAGCTAAACTCATTTTAGAGGACGGTACTGTTTTTGAAGGAAGCTCTTTCGGTTTTCCTTTTTCAACCGCAGGAGAAGTTGTTTTCAACACAGGAATGGTTGGCTATCCTGAAAGTCTTACTGATCCTTCATATGCAGGTCAAATACTTTGTCTTACTTATCCATTAATAGGGAATTATGGTGTGCCTAGTAAAATTCTTGAAAATCAATTGATTAAAAATTTTGAATCGCATAAAATTCAGGTTCAGGGTTTAATAGTTCAGGATTATTCTGAGGGGTATTCTCATCATTCAGCTTCAAAATCACTAAGTGAATGGTTAACTGAAGAAAAGATTCCTGCAATTACAGGAATTGATATTCGTGCTTTGACAAAAATTTTGCGTGAAAAAGGAGCAATGCTTGGAAAAATAATTATTAAAAATAAAGATGTTGATTTTTATGATCCAAACAAAGAAAATCTTGTGGAGGATGTAAGCATTCACAAGCCTGTGACCTATGGGGAAAAATCAGGTAAAAAAATATTGCTTGTTGATTGCGGGGTTAAGAATAATATTATTCACGAATTTCTCAAAAGAGATGTTCAAATTATAAGAGTTCCATGGGATTTTGATTTTTTTGATGAAAAATTTGAACACAAAAATTTTGATGGTTTATTTATTAGTAATGGTCCTGGAGATCCGAAGATGTGCAAAGAAACTATTGCTAATATTAAAAAAACAATTGAAAAAGAAATCCCGATTTTTGGAATCTGCTTGGGCAATCAGCTTCTTGCATTGGCAGCAGGTGCTGATACTTATAAATTAAAATATGGTCATCGTTCACAAAATCAGCCTTGTTATATTGTGGGTAAAAAAAAGTGTTTCATTACTTCTCAGAACCATGGGTTTGCAATTAAAGAAGCGACTCTTCCTCCTAACTGGGAAGTTTGGATGAAAAATGCAAATGATGATACTGTTGAGGGTATAAGACATAAACACAAACCATTCTTTTCTGTTCAGTTTCATCCGGAATCAAATCCTGGGCCAGTTGATACGAACTATTTATTTGACAGATTTTTGGAGTTGCTAAAATGAATATTTATAATGTTTTTTTGGAGTTACTAAAATGATTTTCGAACAGATTGCCGCTTTTTTTGCAGGGCTTATAGCAATGGTATATGCTACTTTTTCCGGAGGCGGAGCTCTTGTAATTGTTCCTGCATTATTGTTCATTGGACTTGCTCCAGCAGTAGCGATTGCAACAAACAGACTTGCTATTTTTGTGGCATCATTCGGAAGATTGCCTAAAATAATGGGTAAGCTTAACATTGGATTCAAAGTCCCGGCATTAATGGTTGCCTGTCACACAATAGGCGGAATTATTGGTGCGATGATTCTCATTTCTATTAATCCTGAGGTTCTTTTCAAAATTGTCGGTGTTCTTATAATCCTCGGTGCATTGCTGTTGTTCTTTTCTCCAAAAGGACTGAAACCTGCACAGAGAAAAGACATAAGCAACAAATCCATTGCACTTGCTTCCATTGGAAATCTTGTTTTGGGGGTTTATAGAGGTTTTTTCGGACCAGGGGCAGGAACGTTTGGCAGAATAATAAGCACTCAGGTTCTTGGGCTTGATTTTGTACAAAGCCTTTCACTTGCAACTTACCTTTCACTTTTCTCTTCTCTTGGTTCGCTTATTGTTTTCCTCTATGCAGGAATAGTTGATTTTTCAATTGGAATACCGCTTGCAATAGGTGCATTTATTGGTGCTTTTTTTGGAACCAAAATCGCTATTGAAAAAGGAAATGTATTTATGAAATATTCATTTGTTCTGCTTGCGATTATTTTTGGAGGGTATTTTTTATTTTTTAGGTGATATTTATGGAAGAAAAAAAAACTGAAGAAAATAAAATCGAAAAACCGAAAAAAGTTTTGATTCTTGGTTCTGGTGCTCTGCAGATTGGACAGGCTGGAGAATTTGATTATTCTGGAAGCCAAGCTATTAAGGCTTTGAAGGAAGAGGGTATTGAAACTATTGTAATTAATCCAAATATTGCCACTGTGCAAACATCAAAAGGTTTTGCTGACCAGGTTTATTTTTTGCCGGTAACTCCTTATTTTGTTGAAAAAGTAATTGAAAAAGAAAAACCAGACGGGATTTTGCTTTCTTTTGGAGGACAAACTGCTTTGAATTGTGGTTTTGATTTAGAAAATTCTGGGGTTTTGAAAAAACACAATGTAAAAGTTCTTGGAACTCCTGTTAAAACAATTCAGATTACTGAGGATAGGGAATTATTCAAGCGTGAGCTTAATGCGGTTAATGTTGACACTCCAAAATCATTTGCAGTTAATTCTGTGGAAGAGGCTTTAGGTGCTGCAGAAAAAATTGGTTATCCTATAATGGTTAGAGCTGCTTTTGCACTTGGCGGAAAAGGAAGTGGTGTTGCACAAACAATGGAAGAGTTGGAAGACCTGGCTTTAAAGGCATTCAAATATTCAAAGCAAATTCTTGTGGAAGAATGTTTATCTGGTTGGAAAGAAATTGAATATGAAGTTGTGAGAGATGCATTTGATAATTGCATTACTGTTTGTAACATGGAAAACTTTGATCCTTTAGGGATCCATACAGGGGAATCAATTGTAGTTGCTCCTTCTCAAACTCTTGATAATCATGAGTACCATAAGCTCAGGGAAATTTCTATTAAAGTAATAAGGCGCCTTGGAATTATCGGGGAATGTAATATACAATTCGCTCTGAATCCTGAAAATGATGAATACAGGGTTATTGAGGTTAATGCTCGGCTTTCAAGAAGCTCAGCTTTGGCATCAAAAGCTACAGGTTATCCTCTTGCATTTGTTGCAGCAAAATTAGGCCTTGGGTATTCACTTCTTGATTTGGAAAATCAGGTCACAAAAACCACAAAAGCATGCTTTGAACCTGCTTTGGATTATGTTGTTGTTAAAATTCCGAGGTGGGACTTAGCGAAATTCAGGAATGTTTCTAAAAGGATAGGAACTGAAATGAAAAGTGTAGGGGAAGTAATGGCAATCGGGAAAACCTTTGAAGAAGCAATGCAGAAAGCAATCAGAATGCTTCATATTGGCATGTACGGTTTGGTTGGAAACAAGGTTTACTTCAAAAAACTAGCCCATGAAGTCAGGTACCCGACAGATCAGAGGGTTTTTGCAATTGTTGATGCAATGGAGAAAGGAATTTCAATTGATAAAATTCATTCTGCTTCAAAAATTGATAAATGGTTTTTATATAAAATAAAAAACGTTGTTGATTTGAAAAAAAGCATTGAAACTGAAAATATAGATTCAATTTCTCGAGAACTTTTGGTTAAAGCGAAAAAACAGGGTTTTTCAGATAAGCAGATTTCAATGCTTTTGAATAATGTCAGTGAAAAATATGTGCGTGAAAAAAGAAAAACAATGGAAATATTTTCTTTTGTAAAACAAATAGATACTCTTGCAGCAGAATATCCCGCACAAACAAATTATTTGTACATGACTTACAATGGAACAGAAGACGATGTTACTTTTGAGGGGAAAAAGAAAGTAATGGTTTTAGGTTCAGGTGCTTATAAAATTGGTTCAAGTGTTGAATTTGATTTTTGCTGTGTCTCCTGTGTAAAAGAACTCAAAGAGCTTGGTTACGAAACAATAATGATTAATTTTAATCCAGAAACTGTTTCAACAGATTATGATGAATGTGATAAACTTTATTTCGATGAACTTTCTCTTGAAAATGTTGCTGATATTTATGAAAAAGAAAATCCTATAGGGATAATTGTTTCTGTCGGGGGTCAGATTCCAAATAATTTAGCATTAAAATGTCAACAGCTTGGTATGAATGTTCTTGGAACTGCGCCTAATAAAATCGATATTGCTGAAGACAGGAATAAGTTCAGTTCTCTTTGTGATTCTCTAAAAGTTCCTCAACCAGAATGGAAAGAACTAACAACAATTGCTGAAGCAAAAAAATTTGCAGAAAAAGTTTCTTACCCTGTTTTAATCCGGCCTTCGTATGTCCTCAGCGGTTCTGCAATGGCTGTTGCTTTTAATGGAGAAGAACTTGAAGAATATCTTTCAGTTGCTACTGCATTAGATAAGGATTATCCTGTTGTAATAAGTAAATTCATTTTGAATGCGAAAGAACTTGAAATTGATGCAGTTGCAAAAAATGGAGAAATTGTTGTTATTGCGGTTACTGAACACATTGAAAATGCAGGTGTTCACTCAGGGGATGCTACAATGGTTCTACCCCCCCAGAAAACTTATCTTGCAACTGTTTCCAAAATGAAAGAAATTGCTTCCAAAATGGCTAAATCACTTGAAATTTCAGGCCCTTTCAATATTCAGTTTATTGCCAAAGATAATGAGGTTAAAGTTATTGAGGTTAATTTGCGTGCTTCAAGATCAATGCCTTTTGTTTCAAAAGTAACCGGGACAAATTTTATTGGATTAGCAACAAGAGCAATTATGGGTGAAGAGATTCCTGTACATAATCATTCTTTTTTAGAATTAGATCATGTAGGGGTTAAAGCTCCACAGTTTTCATTTTCAAGATTAAAAGGAGCCGACCCTGTTTCAGGAGTTGAAATGGCTTCAACCGGAGAAGTAGCCTGCATAGGAACAACATTTGAGGATGCATTCCTGAAATCTCTTTTGAGTACGGGTTATACAATTCCAAAAAAGAATATTCTGATTTCTCTAACTGGTCAGGCTAATAAGGAAAAATTACTCGCTGAAATAAAAGAACTTGCAAATGCGGGTTACACTATTTTTGCAACCGATCATACTTTCGAATTTCTAAAAGAAAATAATGTTAAATGTGAAATAGTTTACAAATTGCATGAGGAAAAACAACCCAATGTTCTTACAAAATTACAAAAAAATGAATTAGATCTTGTGATAACTGTTGCAGACCCCTTCAAGCAAATCGCAACAGACCCTAAGTATGATATCAGAAGAATGGCTATTGATTATAATGTTCCGCTTATAACAAATCTTCAGATTGCAAAAGCATTCCTGCATTCAATTGTGCGAATCAAAGAAGAAGATTTAGAAATACTTCCTTGGAAGGATTATATTTAGTTTTTCCACTTAATATTACATCCCATTGAAGGTTCTTCTTTTACTGTTACTTCTTTTCCTTCAAGAACTTGTTGGATTGCTTCTTCTAATTCATTAGTTTTTGCTTCTTCATGGGTTTTCATATGTGCATCATCTATTTTTCCATGATACACAAGTTTCTTTTCAGAATCAAATAGGAATGGGTCAGGCGTACAAGTTGCCCCGTACTTTTTTGCAGTTTCCTGTGTTTCATCTAACAAATAATAAAACCTAAATTTCTGTGCATTATAATATTTTTTCATGTGTGCCATATCATCTTCGCCATAAGCCTCGGTATCATTGCTGTTAATACCGAACATAGCCAAACCTTTGCTTTCATATTTTTCAAATAGCTCTTTTATATACCTGAATTTCGGAACCACATAAGGGCAGTGATTACACATGAAAATAACCAGATATGCCTTTTTCCCCGTGTACTGTAAAAGAGAGTGCTTTTTGTTGTCAACACCAATTAGGTCGAATGCCGGAGCAACATTGCCTTTTCTCAAAACATTATATCTTGATTGGGTAAGTGTCATGGTAATTTTTAACTATGCTAATCTTTTTATGCAAAGCGTTTTGGTTAATGCTTTAGTATTCGTGAAAAAATCACGCCCTTGCCTTCCGCACGGTGATGCAACTTTTCATTAACATTAAAGCCAGCTTTTTTGAATGTTGTAATAGATGGTTCGTTGCCATGACCAATAAATGCATGCAGGGTTTTAATTCCAAGATTTTTCGCATGCCTTTCCAATTCTGAAATTGCAGCGCTTGCATAACCTTGATTTCTAAATTTGTCTGGAATGTAAAGACGGCCAACCCAGCCATCGTTCTTCTCTGGCCAGATTGCAATTCCTCCAACAATTTCCTTTGCTCCATTTTCTATAGCAAACCAGCGTCTTCCTAGAATATGATCCTTGAAGATTGATATTCTGGTTTCATGGCCTGAAATATACTCATCATAGCGCCCCTTTTCCGGATAAATGTCCTTAAGAAGTCCAAGGGTTAACCTGCTTCCTGAAGACATTTTTCCAAATAAAGGGATTAATTTTATGACAGGATGTTCAAGTTGCATAAACTTAAGAATGCCTTTAGTAAATTTAAATTTTCCTATTTATGCAGGGTTATAAATTGGTGAAATGGTCATGCAACTGATAATAAAAAAAATAGTGGTTTTTTTCAAGCAATATCCGTGTTTTTTTCTGAAAATGTTTTCATAGAATTCATTCTAGGAGAAGCAATGATGCCATGATTACTATTCCCATAATAAAGAAAATGAGCTCTATGAAAGAATCTAACTGCCCGTCATTCTTGTGAAGTTCAGGAATCAGGTCGGAACCTGAAATGTAAATGAATACTCCTGCACCGAAAGGTACCAGAAAAAGGCTTATGTTTTCCACATATGAAGTGAGCGTGAGTGCAACAATTGTTCCAAGAACTGCGGTGAGTGCGGACAAAAAATTAGTGACAAGTGCTTTTTTTCTGGAAAAGCCCGCATGAATGAGAATTCCAAAGTCCCCTATTTCCTGCGGAATCTCATGCAATATAACTGCTACAGTAGTTGCTATTCCAACTGGTATGCTGACTGCATAGCTTGCACCTATAATAAGACCATCAATAAAGTTGTGTACTGCATCTCCGATAAGATTAATGATTGCAACAGGGTGAGGGTGCTGTTCTGAAGTAGGCACGTGGCAGTGTCTCCATCTGATAAACTTTTCAATTATAAAAAAAAGCAGTATTCCAAAAAGAATGTATGCCGAAATTTCTATGCCAAAACCATGGTCTTTTACTGCTTCTGGCAGAAGATGAATAAACGCATCTCCCATTAAGGCGCCTGCAGAAAAGCTTACTAAATAATGTACATATTTTTTGAATGATTCAGTGTTGATTGATATTGTTGCCAGTCCAATGAGTGAAATTAAACTTACAATTATCACACTTACAAGGGCATATAACCATGTTTCTAACATTATTGAAAACTAATAGTTAATAATTATAAACCTAATTGTTAATAACTTTGTTTAGGTATTTCTTTATAATTATTAAGTCGGTGAAAAAATGACTATAATGAGTGTTTCAATAACAGATGAATTGTTATCAAAAATTGAAAGTATAGAAAAAGAATTCGGGTTTTCAGGAAGAAGCGAAGTTGTTCGTGCAGGGTTAATGCTTTTGACTGATGAAATGAATCAGCGTTCAGGACTTAAGGGAAATATTGATGCATTAGTAGTGGTTAGTCATTCTGAAGAAAATGAAGTAGTTTCTAAAATAAGGCATAAGCATAATGAAGTAATTAAAACACAAATGCACAATCATCTGTCCAACGGAAAATGTCTTGAAATTTTTATCGCAAAAGGGAACGCTAAAAAAATCAAAGAACTGGCCAATGAATTCAGTATCCATAAGAAAATAGATTTTGCAAAACTTATCATTTCATAAAAAAAAGAAAATACAAGAGGATTTTTTTATCCCCTGCAAGGCTCATTATTTCAGGATTTAGCTGCGGTTTTTCGGTATTTAAGATTCCGCAATAATTTTTCCGAAATTTGACGGAGTGAGGTGGTCATGGTATGCCCATTCGCCTGTTTCATTGAAGGTGAATGTGTAGCTTTCTCCTGGAGCAATTCCTCTGCATGCATCAAATATTCCGGGTTCCTCATCAGTTCCGCATTTCTGTATGCCAGAACCGGGATATGCTGTGTGTGTTGGGTGCATTGCTGTGGCAGGCCACATATCCATACTTGAATTATTTATCCACGTAACTGAGTCCCCTGTTTTTATTGTAAGAGGGTTGGGTGCAAATCCTGCATCCGTGTATATAATAATGTTATTCTCTTTCATCATGTCTCCGTCTTCCATTGAATCATCCATATGGTTATCCGTGGCGTCTTCCATAAATTCATTGTTTTGGGTTGCATTATTCTGGTTCGTCGTATTTTCAGAAACTTTTGAAGCAGTCTGATTGGCGCATCCTGAAAGAATCACCATTGTTATGAGTGCAGTCGAAATTAATACAGCGGTGTATTTCATGTTAAAAAACCCCCTTTAGAATTTTATTTACTAAGAACAATACTTTTATTTAAATAACCTGCTCTGTTAAAAAAAATGAAAAATAGTGTATTAAAGAGTGTTAATTAAAAATTTCTGTATTTTCATTGTTTAATATTTTAAACCTAACCATCCCTAAATCAGTGGATTATATGAGTGATAATTTATTCAACAAAGTATGGCAATTGCACGAAGTTCAGAAGCTTCCTAATGGAGAGTCTCAGTTATTCATCGGACTGCACTTAATTCATGAAGTTACAAGCCCTCAGGCTTTTGCAATGATAAGGGAAAAAAATCTCAAAGTTGCTTTTCCAAAAAGAACAGTAGCTACAGTTGATCACATAATTCCAACCGTTTCGCAAAAAAGACCTTTTGAGGACTCTCTTGCAGAGGAAATGATAAGTGAAATAGAAAAAAACTCAAAAGAATTTGGAATCCGCTTTTATGGTCCTGAATCAGGAAAGCAGGGTATAGTTCATGTAATCGGTCCCGAACTTGGTCTTACACAACCCGGAATGACAATAGCCTGCGGAGATTCGCATACTTCTACTCATGGTGCTTTTGGAGCAATAGCTTTCGGAATAGGAACTTCACAGGTCAGGGATGTTTTGGCTTCACAATGCATTTCTATTTCAAAACCAAAGGTGCGGAAAATAGAAGTAACAGGTTCTCTTGGAAAAGGCGTTTATTCAAAAGATGTTATACTAAAAATAATTGAACAATTAGGCGTCAAAGGAGGCATAGGTTATGCTTATGAATTTGCAGGTCAAACTTTTGAAAACATGAGCATAGAAGAAAGAATGTCAGTTTGTAACATGAGTATTGAGGGCGGTGCAAGAGCAGGGTATGTTAATCCTGATGAAAAAACAATTGATTATTTGAAAGGAAAAGAATTCTCTCCAAAAGGAGGAGCATTTGAGAAGGCATCCAAATGGTGGAAACAACTCGCTTCAAATTCAAATGCTTCCTTTGATGATATTTTTAAATTAAATGTTTCAAAGTTAGAACCAATGATAACCTGGGGGATTAATCCAGAGCAAGCTCTTGGTGTTTCTGAAAACATTCCAACTCCAAAAGATTTGGCTGATGATCAAGTACAAACTGCAGAAGAGGCTCTTGAACACATGGGCTTTAAAGCAGGCCAGCCTATAGTTGGAACAAAAATAGATGTTGCATTTATTGGTTCTTGTACAAACTCGCGTATTTCTGATTTGAGAGAAGCAGCAAAAATAGTCGAAGGCAAAAAAGTTGCGGGAAATGTAAAAGCACTGGTTGTTCCGGGTTCACAGCAGGTTAAATTGCAGGCTGAAAAAGAAGGTTTGAATAAAATTTTCTCAGATGCAGGTTTTGAGTGGCGTGAAGCCGGCTGTTCAATGTGTCTTGCAATGAATCCTGATAAATTAAAAGGAAATCAAATAAGTGCTTCTTCATCTAATAGAAATTTTAAAGGAAGGCAGGGTTCAATAACAGGAAGGACTCTTTTAATGAGTCCGGCAATGGTTGCAGCGGCAGCAATTAACGGAAAAGTTGTTGATGTGAGGGATTACTTATATTTATAGCGAACGCAGTGAGCCAAGCCCAGTGCAACTGGGTTATCGCACCCAACAGCCGAAACTGTTGTGTTACTGATGTTAGGGGTATGATGTGATGGCTCAAATAAACCAAGTAGTGGGAAAAGGAATTTCTGTTAAAGGAAATGATATTGATACTGATAGGATTATTCCTGCCAGATTTATGAGAACAATTACTTTTGATGAGTTGGGAAAATATGCGTTTTATGATGCACGGTTTGATGAAAACAAAAAAGAAAAAGAACATTCTTTCAATAACCCAAAACATCAAGGGGCAAGTATTTTAATTGTGAATAAAAATTTTGGTTGTGGTTCCTCCAGAGAACATGCGCCTCAATCCCTGATTAGGTGGGGGATTAAAGCAATAGTTGGAGAAAGCTTTGCTGAAATTTTTGCAGGCAACTGTCAGATGCTTGGAGTTCCATGTGTAATCGCAAAAGCAGATGATGTTACTGTTTTGCAGGATTTTGCAGAGGGAAACCCTGAAGCAAAGATTAATGTTAATGTTTTCCGAAAAAAGGTTTTTTTTGGAGATTTTTCTATTGATGCGGAACTTTCAAATGAACGCCGTAAAAGTTTGATTGCAGGTTCATGGGATACCCTCGGAATGCTTGTGAATGCTCTTGATAAAACAAAAGAAAAAGTTCAAAAAATACCTTATTTGAACGAATTCAAATAATTAAAATAATTAAAATAATTAAAATAATTAAAATAATAATTTTACCCTGGTTTTCCTAAAGCTTGAAATAAAATGAATAAGATACTGCAAGAAAAAATATTGCTGTTAATCCTGTGTAAGAGAAAGCCCATTTGCTAAGTCCGATTCCTGTTGCAGAGAGAATAAATATTCCTATATAAAAAATAATAAAAATTTTTAATGCTATTCCTAAATTTTGCAATAAACTCATTTTCATCACCTGAAAAACAAAAGCGAAACAACAAAAGCCCCGTAAAACTGAAGTTCATTAATGAACAACAACCTTTTTTTGAGGAAATTATTAGTTTCTGCAAGTGCAAGAACCCCGAGTTTTGTAGCATAATAAATTACGAAGAATTTTCCAGTGAAAAACGGAATTCCTAAAACTGTTTCGAAATCAAAGAATGCGAAAAAAGTTATGAAAATAATTATTGAACCTTTAATGAAATTTTGGCCTTCAAGAAAAATGTAAAATGTTGCAAGAAGTGCAAAAGTCATGAACAGATTTTCTGTTGCAAGGTCTACAAACCAGCCGAAATTGAACTTAGCAAGTTCACCTAAAGCCTCAAGAAGCATTGTTTTTTTCCTCTGTTTTAATGGATTCATAACCCAATTTTATTGTGTCATAGGCAATGGTGTAAAGGGACAGTACTATAAACGGAGTAAAATTTCCGAAGAAAAATCCAAACACTAATCCGGAAACAGGATAGTACCACATTGTTTCGCTTATTTTTCCTGCAATATTTTTTGATTTTATACCATCATCAAGAAAATCCTTTATTCCGCCGAACACTGCAAAGGCGAGATAAAAACTAATCAGGATTGCAGGCATGGTTTTTTGGGTTAGTGCAAAGGTCAGAATAATTATACTGGCGGCCAAAGTGTGATTGAAATAATCTAATCTCATCCTTGTCACAAAAGCAATGTTCATTGCCATAATAATATTTGCCAGTAACTGGTCACTAAGCACAAGCACTGCACCTGAAAGACCCCACAATATGCCGAACAGTATGCCGCTTCCATTGAATGCCTTAAATCCATGCTCATTATGGAGATCGGCTATTTTCATTGTAATGCCAAATAGTATTGCATTCCCCAACAAAACAAAACCCATTTTTCATCACTTTTTGCAGTTACTGAAGTAATTGCTGTGTTTCTATTATTTAAAATATTTTAGTGATTTTTTTATCAAATAGAAACATTAATATACTATTTTCTCGAAATAGTAAATATGGGCGAAAATGTGTTGGAATTAGATGTTAAAGATAGAAAAATTCTTTATGAACTTGATATTGATGCAAGACAGTCTCTTTCTCAAATAGGTAAAAAAGTCGGTCTGAGTAAGGAGGTGGTGAATTACAGAATCAACAAGCTCACTGAAGATGGAATCATAAGGGGCTTTTATGCAAGAGTTGATGCATCAAAAATGGGACTTGTGATGTTCAGGACTTTTTTAAGTCTGCAGAATATTACTCCTGAAAAAGAGACAGAACTCATAAATTATATAATTTCCCAAAAACAAGTAGGCTGGTGTGTAAAAATACAGGGTAACTGGGATGTGAATTTCATTTATTGGGCAAAAAGCACAAATCATTTTTTCAACTTCTGGAAGGAATTCAAAAAACTTTACGGCAATTACATTTCCAACCGTTGGACCTCTCTTTTTGGCTGGTTCATTAATCTTCCCAAAGGTTTTCTTGTCGGAAAAAAACCGGAATCATTTGTGCCTTTTATAATGGGAGGCAGTGAAAAAATTGATTTTGATGAACTTGATGTGAAAATATTAAGCATTTTATCTGAGCATGCACGCGAACCCCTGATATCAATTGCACAAAAAACCGGAGTAAGTGACAAGGTTGTTTCTTACAGAATAAAAAACTTGGAAAAGCAGAAAGTTATAGGGGGTTATGGGGTTCAGCTTGATTTCACAAAAATAGGTTATGAATACTGGAAAATACATGTGTCACTCAAAAGTTATTCCGAGCAAAGATTTAATGAACTAAATAATTATTGCATACAGCATCCTAACATTGTTTACACGGATGAACTCATAGGCGGTGCAGATCTTGAAATTGAGGGTTTTTTCAGAAACAGTTCCGAACTGCAGAATTTTATGAATAATATGCGTTACAAGTTCAATGACCTCGTGAGAGATTTTGAAATAATGTTATATTATAAAGAATACAAACTAGTGTTCTTTCCTTGGGGGGAATAATCCCGCGATGAATAATTATTTCTTTTTAATAAGTTCAAATAATGATTTTGCCGCTTCTTGTGGCCCTTTTCTTTCCATTCCACTAACTCCGAGCTGTGTGTTTATTTGCCCGACAAAAATACCTGAATCAAAAAATGCGTTGAAATATTTCTCTGCAAGAATATCATGTTCTTTCTTGAATTGTGCAGGTCCGAAAATATTTGCATAATAAGCCCCGACAATTCCAGTATCCACAGTTGTGCCTTTAGCCATTCTTTTTCCCTCTTTAAAAATACTCATTGCTTCTTCAGGGCTCTCAAATTTTTTAATATACTTTCCGTCAGAAACTTTTTCATAATTATTTGCGTACAAAAAAAAGTCTATTGGCCAGCCGTGCAGAATTTCCTGCAAAGTAGTTATTGGCAAAACAGCTCTTGCATTAACCTTTGAAGGACTCATAATTATTGAACGGTCAATGTTTCCAAACGCATATCCTGCATCCAAATCATCCAGTCTTACAAAAGCCCCTGTTTCAGTTCCATAAGCCAGTATCTTTCCATTCTCTAGTTTCAAAGACCCCATATCATCAAACACAATTTGCATATCCTTGATGTGTTCTTCTCCAAGAATCCTGAATGCCTCCAATGATTCGCTTTTTCCTGTTCCTGAATCTCCCATAATAATTACATTCGCTTTTGAACCGTCTTTCAAAGTAATCCTTGTCATTGCTCCATGAACAGGAAGGTTTCCTCTTGCAATCATTATTGAATTGTAAAGGGTAAGCATCATTTTTTTCACATACCCAAAATATGCGAATTCATCGCTTGCAGGAATAACTCCTACCATTAACTTATTTTTTTCATCATTAAAAAAAACAGTTTTATCAGGAGCAAACTTTTTCAGTTTTTCTTCAGGAACTCCGAAAGCATAAATTCCATCGGGTTCTTTTTTCAAATCCTCATCCGAACAAAGTTCAAACAAATTAGCTGTCGCAATGCCTATCCCTGTATAAAATTCATGAAAATAAAGATGGATAACTAATTCTCCAACCTTTGCAGGAAAACAAAGCCACTCATTTTCATTAAACTCAATTTCTTCAAGAGGATTAGAATAAACTAATTTGAATTCCCCTTTTCTTTTATTCATTGGCGGATCAATTATCAAAGGCGGTTCGATAAAAGCCTGTCTTATGATAGGAATTTTTTTAAGAGAAGAATAATCCTTAGGAATTTTTAATTCTTTTTTTGCAGCAATAATTCCAACCTGACATCCGGCAGGCATCTGTCTGAAAATACTTGGGTGTTCCCCTGTAATATTTTCACGAATATCCCTGTAAACACTTCTTGTTCGGTGGTTAAGTTCCTCAATTGTATCATTAAAAACCCTGTAAGGTTGTTTATCAATGTGTTCTTCATTATGATTCTTTGCATCTGATTGCAAAACTAAATATCTTTCAAAATTTCTCCAGTAATTATAAAGTTGTTCCACAAACTGGTCAAGAGTATAAATATCCGAAAAATATTTTTTTAATTCAGGATTAGATTCAATAATTTTTTGCTTTTTTTCTTTTGCAAGTTTTTTTAATAACTCTAATGCCACCTCAATCTGTTTTTCAGAATCTGCTTCAGGAAAAATTGCAATTAATTCAGAATTGTGCTTTTGAAGATGTTTCATGTATTTGGTAAGCACATTTTTGAATAACTCGCTCTCAAGAATAGTGTCCTTTTCATTCCAGTCAAGTCTGCTGGTTCTGATAATCGCTTGTTTTCCATAAAAAGAAAAAGTCGAAACCATGCAGAAAATGAGTTGCGTTACTTTTTTATTTCGATTTCCTTGCTTTTTGGGTTTGAATTAAGTCCTGTAACACCAAAGCCACCATTGCTTCAGCAACTGGAACCACTCTTGGGCATATACAAGGGTCATGCCTTCCTTTAGTCTCAATAAACGCGTTTTTGAGGCTTTTATCAAGTGTTTTCTGCTTTTGAGAAATAGAAGATGTTGGCTTCACAGCAATTCTCATAATAATGTCATCTCCATTGGAAATCCCCCCCAAAATACCACCTGCGTTATTACTCAAAAATTTAACTTTGCCTTTAACTTTGCGTATTTCATCATTTGCTTGCGAACCTTTCATTTTTGCTATTTCAAAACCCTTCCCTATCTCAAAGCCTTTTACAGCCCCAATGCTCATCAAAGCCTTTGCAAGTTCAGCATCAAGTTTTGAAAATACAGGTTCCCCTAATCCAACAGGAACTCCTTTTACAATAACCTCGACAATTCCACCAACAGAATCTTTCTTTTTAATTGCATCAATAATTGCCTGCTCCATTTTTTTTGCAGCATTTTTATCTGCACACCTGACATTATTTTTTTCAATTTCTTTTTCATCAAACTTTTCTGCTTTAATACCTGCAATTTCCTTTACATACCCAATAATTTTAATGTGTTTTTTTGCAAGTTCTTTTTTTGCAATTGCCCCAGCAGCAACCCTTGCAGCAGTTTCTCTTCCTGATGAACGTCCACCGCCCCTGTAATCTCTTATTCCATATTTTTTCAAATAAGTATAACCAGCATGCCCTGGTCTGAAAAGTTTTTTTATGTCATTATAATCTTTTGACCTATAATCTTGATTCCTAATGAGTAAACAAATCGGGCTTCCGAGAGTTTTTCCTTCAAAAATCCCGGAAATTATTTCAACAGCATCAGCTTCTTTTCTTTGAGTAGTTATCCTGCTTTGTCCGGGTCTTCTTCTGTCAAGTTCTTTCTGAATTTCCTTAACTGAAATTTTCAATCCTGGTTTTATTCCGTCAATAACAACCCCGATTCCGGCGCCGTGGCTCTCTCCAAAAGTAATTATTTTGAAATTTTTTCCAAATTCGCTTCCGGTCATTTTTTCAGCTCTTTCATAATCGCTTCTCTCATTTCTTCCCTAGGTGCTTCTTGCCCAGTAAAAAGTTTAAATCCAGCATATCCTTGATTCAAAAGCATTTCCAAACCATTAATTGTTCTGCATCCTTTCTTTTTTGCTTCTTTCAGCAGTTTTGTTTCCATTGGTTCGTAAACAATATCAAACACAACAAGTTCCTTTTTCAGCAACGATGTTGGTATTGCAGTGGCTTCAGTGTCAGGTTTCATTCCTGCAGGAGTTGCATTAATTAAAATATCAAATTCTTCAAGTGAATTTATTGAATCAAGGTAAATGCTTGTCTCATCCAAAATTTTTGCAAGTTTTATTGCCTGCAATTCAGGTTTGTTCGCAATGGTTATTTTTGCCCCCTCATTTTTCAGATAAAAACCAATAGCTTTTCCTGCGCCACCAGCACCTATTAAAAGCACTCTTTTTCCCCTGAGTGAAGTAACTTTTTTGAGAGATTCAATTGCCCCAACACCATCGGTATTGTAACCAACCAAATCCTTCCCAGTATTGACAACAGTATTAACTGCGCCAATTTGTTTTGCAATAGGATCAATCCTGTCAAGATGCTTCATTATTTCTGCCTTAAAAGGCATTGTAACATTAAAACCCGCAACACCCATTTCCTTAAGGCCATCAACTGTTTTTTTCAGGTTCTCGGGTTCAAAAGCAAGGTAAACAAAATTCAGCCCCAATGCGTTGAAGCCTGCGTTCTGCATTGCAGGACTCAAAGAATGTTTTGCTGGTTTTCCAAGCAAGCAAACTAATTTTGTTTTTGAATCAATCAAAACATCACCCTCAAACCGGAATAAATTTTTTTCATTTCAATAATCGGAATCTGCCCATCAGCACTTTCATTTCCTTTTTCTAGAGAAGCAAAAGTAAGAAAACTTCCGAGAGGCAGTGCAAGAATTCTTGAATCCCTCCCTGTCTTTCCCATACAGAATGAAATGAGTTTAATTCCTTTTTTCTTTGCAAGCTTGAGAAGTGAAAAAATTATTTTATTATCCTCATGGCTGTTTGCTTTCGTAATAATTTTAACAACATCCGCATTTTTTTTCATTTTCGCCAAAAGTTTTTCTAATTCCTGCAGTTCTGGAGTAAAGCCATAAAAGTGTTTTGAAATAATGATTTTGGTTTTTAGTTTATGTTCTTTTTTATACTCGAAAATTTTATCCTTTTGAGTTTTGTTTGTCCCGAATTCCAAATCAATAAAATCAGAATTAAGCTTCATGCACTTTTTTAAAACGCCAATTCTTTTTGATTCAGGTTCATTAAACAAACCACCCTCCTCTTTTCTTCTGCACGTGCATATAATTATTTTTTTGCATTCGCCAATAATTTTTTTCAAATCCTTTTCGCTTAATTCTCTGAAACAATCAAGTCTTAGTTCAATTACATCTGCGTCCTTATTCGCAAGTTCAATTTGTTTTACTGCTTCAGCAACAGTATTTGCTGTTATAGGAACCGCAATCATGAAAATCGCCTCAGTGCTTTCATAACAATATTCTTGTCTACTTGGTTTCCAAAATTTCCTTTTTTTGAATACATTTTTCCGATTTTTTCAGGAAGTGAATAATAAACTTTTCCTGAAATTGTTTTCTTATCGCTTTTTGTAAGTTCAAAAATTCTGTTCAAATCATAGTTTTTTCCTTTTGGAACTCTTGTAGGAAGACCAATTTTATGTAGCAGTTTTTCTATTTTTTCAACTTCACTTTCCTTTAGAAGCCCAAGCTCTTTTGAAATTTCCGATTCCACGACCATTCCAATAGCAATAGCTTCCCCATGGCCATGTATTTTATAATTTCCAAGAATCTCAATAGCATGCCCTATAGTGTGCCCAAAATTAACAATTCTCCTGTAATTCCCTTCTTTTTCATCTTTTTCAACCACTCGTGCCTTAATTTCACAGTTTTTCATAACCACTTTAACCAGTATTTTTTTGTCACAAACCAGTAGTTTTTGCACATTTTTATCAAGATAATCAAAGAATTCAGCATCCCTAAGTACAGCATGCTTAACAACCTCAGCCAAACCATTCCTGATCTCTCTTTGGGGTAGGGAATCTAGAAATTCCGGACAAACATAAACTCTTTGAGGCTGGGTAAATGTGCCAACACTGTTTTTTCCTTTTGAAAGATTAACCCCGGTTTTCCCTCCTATACTTGAATCAACCATTGCCAAAAGAGTAGTCGGAACCTGCACAAATTTAATGCCTCTGAGATAAGTAGCCGCACAAAAACCCGCAACATCCCCAGCAATCCCTCCGCCAAGAGCAACCACACAACTTTTCCTGTCAAATCCTTTTGCAAGCATCTGGTTCAGGATTTTTTCCGCGGTTTTAAGATTCTTATTTTTCTCTCCCGCAGGAAAAGAAACAATATCCGCTTTCACTTTTATTTTTTTGAATTGTTGCAGTAATTTTTTTCCAAAAATTCTTTCCATATTAGAATCTGTAACAATACAATAAGAGTTTCCAAAATTATCATTCGCAATAGTCTCTGCAAGTTTTTTGCTTAACCCTGTTTCAATAAGAATATCATACCCGTCATCAATTTTCTTTTTCAGATTAACCTTGACTTTCATAATAAACCAGCCTCATTCATCACATCGATAATTTTCTGAACACAATTATCAAGAGAATCATAGGAAGTATCAACTTTATAATCTGCCGACCTTTGGTAAAGGTGTTCTCTTTCACTCAGCAAATGCTTAACCTCTTCAATACCTTCCTTTTCAGTAAGTGCAGGTCTGTTCCTGTCTCTTTTAATCCTCCTGTAAATAATTTTCGCTTCTGATTCTAACAAAATTATAATTGCATTCTTTCTCAAGTTTATAATATTCTCTTCAAACAAAATAACCCCGCCACCGCAGGAAATGCACACATTATCCATAGTACTAACTCTCTTTATCACTTCTTTTTCTATTTCCCTAAAACCAGCTTCTCCACTCTGCTCAAAAATTTCCGGAATAGTTTTTCCTGTTTCCCGGATAATTTCCTTATCAGTATCAAAAAAATCCATGTTTAATCTTTTTGCTAATCTTTTTCCTATTTGAGTTTTTCCTGTTCCGCGAAAACCTATAAGTGCAATGTTGCTTTTATTTTCCATTCACACACCCAGTACCTTTTCAAATTCATCATAAAAATTCGGAAAACTTTTGTTCACAACTTCAGGATTTCTGATTTTAATTCCCTCAACAGCCAAACCCATTACAGAAAAAGCCATTGCAATCCTATGATCATTAAAAGTTTCAATCTCTGCACCTCTTGGTTTTTTGCCTACAATTTCCAGAGAATCTTCCCTTGCAACACTTGGCACACCGCACTGCATTAAATTTTTTGCAGTTGTTTTCAGCCTGTTGCTTTCCTTCAAAGCCAAATGGCTGACATTTGTGATTATTGTTTTTTCCTCTGCAAAAGCCGCAACAACTCCAAGGGTAGGTACAATATCAGGATAATCTGCCATATCCACCGTAATTCCCTTTAATTTACTCCCTTGCACCTCTACAAAGTTTTTTCCATAAATAATTTTACAACCCATTTGCTCTAATATTTTCAAAAAATATTTATCTCCCTGCCTTGAATCAGGATTTAAATTTTCAACCCTGACCTTTCCGCCAGTTACTGCTGCTGCCGCAAAAAAATAAGAAGCCGAACTATAATCTCCTTCAATTAAATATTCAGTTGCTTTGTATGCCTGATTTTCTCTGACATAAAATTCTTTGTACCTTCGATTAACAACAGGAACACCAAACGAAGCCATGCACTCCATTGTAATGTCAACATAAGGTTTTGATTTTAATTCCCCTTCCACCTGAACAAGCAAACCTTTCTTTGTGTAAGGCGCACTAATCAGCATTGCACTTAAATATTGCGAACTTTTATTTCCAAGAATTGTTGTTATTCCCCCGTCAAAACTTTTTCCCTTCACTTTAACTGGCGGACAATCATTATCAGCTTCTGCATGCACTCCAACTTTTTCCAGAGAATCAATCAAATCCTGCAAAGGTCTCTGTCTCATTCTTTCAGAACCATCAATAACCGAATCCCCTTCAGCTAATGCCGCTAAAGGAATCAGAAACCTTGCTGTTACTCCTGAATTTTCAACAAAAACATCTTTACTAGGAGCTCTAAGGTTTCCTCCTGTTCCTTCAATCACAAAATCTTTT
>JANLGZ010000081.1 GCA_024653905.1 archaeon | reverse complement strand
TAAGTTCTGTAATTCCAGATAAACATTCCAGATAGTTAAACCTAATCTTCCGGCATCCAGCAAGGTAACAAAGTTCTTTATCACGCCATCTTTTTGAAGCTTGTTTATGCGGTACTCAACCACATTTCTGCTTTTACCGACTTTCTTGGCTAACTCCGCCAGAGGCTGTCTGGAATCAATATCCAACTCATACAGGATTTTCCTATCCAGTAAATCCAAATCAACAACTTTACCCATAATAGTAATATACTACATTTTTCTTTAAAAAAGTGTTGGTTTCTTCAAAAATCTAATAAAATCTTTTATATTCATTACAAACAGCAATATTACTATGCTTATAGAAACAATCTCACATCTATTAGGTTTAGATTTTGGATGGTTCATTAAATTAGCTACTGTAAACCCTATAATGACATTCATGCTGATTGCGGTTTTTTTTATTTTCCTCGAAGGTCAAAACCTGATTAAAGGAGGATTAATTATTCTTGTTGCGATTTTTGCTTCACTGGATTTCGGATCAATTTTAGGGGTTGCAATTCTCACTGGAAGCTTTATGGCAATTTATTATATGTCAAAAATTTCAGTTCTTTTACTGGCTGAAGGAAGCGATAAACTGAAAAAATATATGATGTTCATAAACGAATTACAGTTCTTCGGAGTGCTGATAATAGTACTATTATTTTTCCCGTGATAAAAATGAACCTCATTAAAAGATTAGCAGAAACCGCTTTAATGATTGCAATTGGATACACAGGAATAACAGCCCTAACCCTATTCGGAATTACTTTCGGACCGCTTATTTATACCCCCATAGGATTTTTAGGGGTGGCAAACCTTGCTTTTGTTTATACTTTTTACTTCAGAATTTAATTATTTCAAATAACCGCATTAAAAAACAAGGTTTAAAAAAAGCAAAAAAACGAACAAAAACACATAAATACAAGTATTTCCATTTACATAGATGCAGGAAATTAAATCGCCAAAAAATGTTCTTTTAGTGGGAAGTAAAAGGCTTCTTAAAACCGCAATTTCAAAATTCAAGGCTAAAAGGATTAAAGAATGGAAAGGGAAAAATTTTCCGCTTTACAAATTTTCTCAAGGAAATACTACTCTTGGTTTGAGCTATTATTTTTACGGCGCAAGTGCAGCTGCTGCAAATTTAGAGGATCTTGTTGGAGCAGGTGCAGAGAATTTTATTTTTCTAACATTAGGAAGACCTGTAAATGAGGAACTGAAAACAGGCTCAATAATACTCCCGACAAGAGCTGTTCGTGATGAAGGAACAAGCTTTCATTATCTGAAGCCTGCAAAACAAGTTATTGGAAATACAGAAATTGAAAAAAAACTCAAAGAAGAAATGAAAAACGAATCATTAAAATCACATTTAGGTTTAACCTGGACTACTGATTCGCCTTATTCAAAAGCAAGAAAAACAAAAGAAATTGTTGAATCAAACGCAATAAGCATGGATAATGATTCCTCAGCATTGTTTGCAGTGGCAAGGTACAGAAAAGTAAACCTCGGAGGAATTGTGCTCATTAGCGAACAGACAATAAGAGGAAGAGTAAAGGAAAAAATTAAAGACCCTTTAAGAGAATTAAAAATTCACCTGCTTACAATCTGCACAAAAACACTTGCATTAAAATCATTCTGGGATAAATTAGGAGAAGAAAAAATTACTGAAAAGAAACCAGTGAAAAAAACTCCAAGAAAAGCTTTATGGGATGATAAAATAAACGAACTTTCAATGAGAGTTGATGATGAACTCGCAAAAGCCAATACGGCTACTGAAGACAGCCCCACAGGAGAAGAACAAAAAGACGAGGAAATCCTTGATGCTTTGCTAATGAAGAAGGAAATTTTTGTAACTCAATATCACAGAAGCAGGAGCAAGTACTTGAGGTACAAACTGACAGATACTGTTTACACCAAAATTTCAGCAACCTGCATTACAATGCTGGAGATGATTTTACGCGAAATAATTAATGCAGAAACCAAGCAGGAAAAACTGCACAAAATCATCCCTTATAAAGAATCTATTATTTCAGAATCTGATGAGGCAGCAGAGGAAATTTATGCGCAAATTGCCGAGGGAGAAGAACCCGGGTTTTACAGGGAAGAAGATGCCCCTCCTTTAAGGCACGTTTACAAAAACAGGGCAGCTATTTTTTTAGTTAATATTCCAAGAAGATTCAGATACAAACCTTATTATAAAAAATTCTTTACAACGGATAATAGGATGGTTGAAATCAATCATCAGGAATTTTTAGATAAATATTAATAAACCCAATGCATATTATTAGTTTAGAAAAGGATCTTTGATTATGGAACCTAAAAATTTTCTCTTTATTTCTCTCGATAATCTTATCGGCGATTTAGCTAAACATGTTCAGGAAGAAGGCCATAATGTAAAATATTTTGTGGAAGCAAGGCAGGAAAGAGAAGTAACCTCCGGTTTTGTGGAAATGATTGATAATTGGAAGGCTTTTGTTAACTGGGCAGATGTAATAATTTTTGATGATGTTCTAGGCGAAGGAGCAAAAGCCCAAAAGTTAAGAGCCCAAGGAAAAGCAGTTATCGGGGGAACCCCTTATACTGATAAACTTGAGGATGACCGTGCTTTTGGTCAGGATGAACTCAAAAAAATGGGAATAAACATCATTCCTCACTGGGAATTCACTTCTTTTGATGAGGCAATAGCATTTGTACAGAATAACCCCGGGAGATATGTTCTGAAACCCAATGGAGAAGCACAGAACATTAAAGGTTTATTATTCATCGGCGAAGAAGACGATGGCAAAGACTTATTGCAGGTTCTTGGAGATTATAAAAAAGCATGGGAGAAAAAAATCCCCGCATTCCAACTCCAGAAAAGAATCAGCGGCGTGGAAATAGCTGTCGGTGCTTTCTTCAACGGAAAAGAATTCATTTATCCAATAAATGTTAATTTTGAACACAAAAAACTTTTCCCTGGAAATTTAGGCCCCTCAACAGGAGAAATGGGAACTGCCATGTTCTGGAGCGAACCCAACAAAATTTTCAACCAAAGTCTGAAAAAGTTTGAAAAAAAATTCGCAGAAGAAAAATATGTCGGTTATGTTGATTTGAACTGTATTGTAAACAGCAATGGAATTTATCCTCTTGAGTGGACCTCAAGATTCGGTTATCCTACTATTTTTATCCAACAGGAAGGAATACAAATGAAAATCAGCGAATTCCTTTACGAACTGGCACACGGAACACTGAAAAAATTCAATTACAAAAGCGGATTCCAAGTAGGAGTTAGAATAGTTGTTCCTCCTTTCCCATTCAAAGACAAGGAAACATTCAATGTAAAATCAAAAGACTCAGTTATATTTTTCCAAAAAGGCAAAGAAGGAGTTCATATTGAGGATGTCAAAAATGTTAACGACGAATGGCTCGTAACAGGAAACTCAGGAGTTGTTCTCGTGGTTGTTGGAATGGGTTACACTATGAAACAAGCCCAACAGCAGGCATATAACAGAATAAAACACATTATAATTCCGCACATGTACTACCGCACAGACATCGGAGACAGATGGTTTGAAGATTCCGACAAACTCCATAATTGGGGTTACTTAAGAGGAGTATAATTCTGTTTTCAGGGCTGGTTTTTTTGGAATTCGAAAAATTTGAAAAAGACGGTTACTCTTACTGGTTCTGGAAATACGAAGATTATCTCCCTTATGTGAAACCAACAAAAGAAGATATTGAAAACGCGCCAAGACCATTTATTCTAAGAGACATTCCATCAGACTGGCCAATAGGATTTGTAAACACTACTCCAGACGGAATAACCAACATAATAAAACTTGAGGATTCTTTTGAAAAACTCCCTATTGATTCTGATTTGAAAAAAGATTTAAGGCGGATTGACAAAAAAAATTCTGAAACCCGGCTCGTGTATAATGAAAAAAACGCACTGAAAAAAAGCAGTGAATGGTTTTTAGAGCAATGGAAGGAAATTCCTGAAGAGTTTGAACAAAGAATTGAATTATGGGAAAAAAAAGCATACACCATCAGTGCATACCAAGGAGAAAACCTCCTTGCAGTGCATATTGCAATGCGCGAGGAAAAAAGCGTTTACTATCTGGGGTGCTGGTGGAACCGCGAATACAAAAACCTTTCAGTTCCTACATTCCTTCTTAAAAAAGATATTGAACAGGCAATAAAAGACAAATTTGAGTATTATGATTTAGGAGTCGGTG
>JANLGZ010000078.1 GCA_024653905.1 archaeon | reverse complement strand
CCTAAGCCTGCAACAAGTAGCCTTTCAACCCTTAATCGCATCAGGCTGAGCTACGTTCCCATTGTAATAGTTTCGGCGACGATTAGTTTTAAATTCTTCCTTTTCTCCAAAAATTTCGCAGTTTTCTTTAACCGCCATTTTTTTATCGGATGGATAAACAAATTAGATTTTTGGAGTAGAATTATATCTGCCTGCCTTTCAATTTGAATATAAGCGGAATCCGTTCCAACATCAAAATACGGGCCATTAACCGAAACCCCAAAAACAGATTCAATAAAAGGTTTTAACTCTGGAATAAAATGCAATTGTTTCATCCTAATTTTAACCCTAGACTGAGATTTGAATCCCGCTTCTACCGCTCTCGTATCTCCATCATTTTGAGTCTAAACCTTGAAGAAAGCCTCTTTAATTGTGTTCAGCACAATCACTGTTTCGGTTTTATGGATAAAATCATAAGTCTGTATTTTCTTCAAAAAGCCATCCATTGCCTTCCTGCTCTTGAAAGTTGAAATAACCACAACATCAAAAGAGCCGGTAACATCATACACTGCAATTACGCTTGGATGAGACGCGATTTTCTTCTCAACCTCAAAAAGCTTCCCTTTTGAAACTATAATCGAGGTGATTGCCTGCAAATCATAACCCAGCTTTTCCTTATCAAGAACAACAGTGTAACCCTGAATCACTTTCTCAGCTTCAAGTTTAGCAAGCCTATGCATGGTTGTTGCAACAGAAACTCCGGATTTTTTTGCGATTTTTCTGAGAGAAAGCCGTGAATTCTTCTCCAAAACCCTTAAAATTTCAATATCCTTTGCATCAAGTTCCAAAAAAACACCACACAATTGTTACAAAAACCGCTAAAATTTACTAAATTATTAAACAAAAACAATAAAAATAATGCGTTTTAGAAACAATTGTAAACAATAATCAAAAAAACACATATAAATAGCAAAAATGGATTCTGTTTATGATCCCCCGAAAACTCATTGGACTAATCATAGCCTTGACCATGCTGCCTTTTGTGTCAGCAACCCCAACAATCGAATCTGTCGCAGGAAGCATTGATACGGTATGGATACTTCTTGCAGCATTTCTCGTGTTTTTCATGCAGGCTGGTTTTGCAATGGTTGAAAGCGGGTTCACAAGAGCAAAAAATACAGCAAATATAATGATGAAAAATGCAATGGATTTTGCAATAGGAAGCATAGGTTACTTTGCAATAGGATTTGCGATAATGTTTTCCGCAACAGGATTAATAGATCCGAGCAAAATTTTTCTCGCAAACGCCATCGCTTCAGATTATGCTTTTTGGATGTTTCAGGTTATGTTTGCCGCAACAGCTGCAACAATAGTGTCTGGGGCAATGGCAGAAAGAACCAGATTCAGTTCATACCTATTATTTTCTTTTATAATAACAGCAATAATATACCCTATTGTCGGAAACTGGATTTGGGGCGGGGGCTGGCTTGCAGGAATGACTGTTCCTTTCATTGATTTTGCAGGATCGACAGTTGTGCATAGCACCGGGGGATGGGCAGCTCTCGCAGGCGCAATTGTGGTAGGGCCAAGAATAGGAAAATATGTTAAAGGAAAAAGCGTAGAAATCAAAGGCCACTCATTGCCGCTCGCAACACTCGGAGTATTTATCTTATGGTTCGGATGGTATGGATTCAACGCAGGTTC
>JANLGZ010000071.1 GCA_024653905.1 archaeon | reverse complement strand
CTCTAAAATAAGAATCAATTAAAGTCCATCCGTTAATCATCAGGCAACCACCCTGTAGAAAATGCTTATGCCTGCAGTTGAACTTTTTCTTGTAATTTTAATTACGTCGCCTTTTTTACCGCCAATTTCTTCTATTGCTGGATCGTCTTTTAGAATTTGTGGAAATTGGTTAATAGTAGAACCAAATTTTTTAAGTAGTTCTTCAACTTTTTCCTCTTGCACAATTTCGTGCTTAGGCACCAAAAAATGCTCATCAACTCTTTCCAAACCCAAACAAATCAAACCCCATGAATCTGGCTAAACGACGTATAAAGCTGAATTTACGCTAAAATTCACTCAAACTAGTTGTGCTCACCAGATAAATCGATAATTATAATGTGTAATTACTACTAATGTATCATAGAAAGGAATTTAAAGCTTACATCGAATTTTGAAAAACCGGGATAACTTTTAATAAAGTATGCTGTACTTTTGATGCATGGTTCTTGAGGAATTTGTAGGAGGAACTTATTTTGGTTCCACAATTGTCCAGTATGCAATGTTTGCAGGTATAGCCCTAGGGACCACAATTCTTGCCAAAATCCTGTATTTTTTCATTAAAAAGTACGGTACTATCCTAACATCCAAAACCGAGAATAAATTTGATGACCTTATTATTGAGGCTATTAATAAACCAATGACTTTTATTGGTTTTATAATCGGTTTGAGCATCGGTTACCAGTTTTTAACTCCTGATGCTTTTATTGCCGATAATTTCTTCAAAGCAGTAGAAGCCCTATTAATCCTTGATTTAATGTGGCTTGCTCTGAAACTAATTGACGGTTTTATTGTTCATATAGTGATTCCGCTTTCGGCTAAAACAGAATCAAAGTTGGATGACCAGTTAATACCGATTTTGAATAAAATTTCCAAATCAGCAGTTGTCTTAATGGGAGGATTAATAATCCTTTCAAATTTTGGAATAGATGTTCTGCCATTAATAGCGGGGTTAGGCATTGGAGGCCTTGCTATTGCTTTTGCTGCGCAAAAAACAGTGGAAGATATGTTTGGAGGCATCAGTATTTTTACTTCAAAGCACTTTGTGGTTGGAGATGTCGTCAAGGTCGGTTCTGTTGAAGGTACAGTTGAGGCTGTTGGAATTCGAAATACAAAAATAATCGATTGGGATGGAAGAGCAAATATAATGCCTAATTCAAAAGTTGTTAGTGATAATGTTCTGAATATTTCCTCAGAACCCGCAAGACGGGTTTCAATAACACTTGGATTAACTTACAGTACTTCTTATGCCAAAATGCAGGAAGCAATGAAAATCCTGAAAGACATTGTGAACAAACATAAAGAATGCGAAAAAGACCCAAGGGCAGTTTTCAAAGAATACGGGGATTCTTCTCTGGATATTTGGTTTGTTTATTTCATCAAAAACAAGGATAGGAAATTTGAGATTATGAGCGAAATAAACCTGGAAATCAAAAAACAGTTCGAGAAAGCAAACCTCAGTTTCGCATTCCCAAGCCAAAGCGTTTACCTTGAATCAATGCCAAAAGGCAGAAAATAAATAACTGCCAATACTGGTTCGAACTGAACGGGTCAATTGTTATGTAAGTGACATTCTCTAACAAGGGGAAAAATGCTGTTTTCAGAAGCCTTCGCTTCCAAGGCTTCTGAGGATGTGCTTTATTTCATCAATTGTTTTTTGCTGGTCTTTTTTGCCGGACATCCTTACAAATTTAATTAATAAATCCTTCAGTGCCTCCGATGACAGAAACTTCAGTTTAAACAAATCAGTTATGAAATAGAACCTAAAATTTTTGTATTTTAATTCCTTTACAGCAATTTTTCCCACTGCCCCGAGTTGCTTGCCTTTTTTAGGGTGTTCTTCAAGAGTCAATAATAATGAGAATATTTTCACGGATTCTTTTTTGAAAATTTTATTGATTTTTGTCTCTAATTCGTTTGTGATTATTACTTTTGCCACTTTATTTTCGCCCTCTTTAAAGCATTCTCCACAGAATCAGTATTTGATTCATCCATCAGAAGCATCTGCAACTGCCTCTCTTTTGCAACTCCAATAATTCTCCTGAGGATGTCATCGTAAGTTTCTCCTTTAGAACCGAAACTTTTTATTTCATCTTTTACTTCAGTCGAAACTGCCATTGTACTTGCCATTATTCTGCCTCCAAAATATAATAATTATAAAATTTATAATTTCTATATTGATTATATTGATTATATTATATAAATTTTTTGGTAACATAAAACGGAACATTCTCAATATGAAGAGCACCTCCAATATTATGCACATCCCCAAGCCAAAGCGTTTACCTTGAAACAATGCCGAAGGGCAGGAAGTAAAACAGATTTTCTTTTTCCCGCCAACCTATTTTTGTTATCCAACCCATTTCACAGTTTCGTCTGTTCGGTCCTTTGGACTGAACCCTCTTTGGAGGGTAGGCTGCGACGGTTATCTCATCTGCAATGAGATAAGCCATAACTCGTTTTCGTTAACCCACTTATTTTTAAGTAATTCTTATAAAATTTTAGTATGAAAGAAGAAAATTTTGCCCTGGCTTTATTGCTCGCGAAAAAAACAAATTTATACCAGACCGCGTTTGTTTCAACATCTTCGCTTGCAGAAATTACTGGTTTTTCACAGCAATCTATTTCCAGAAAACTCAGAGAACTTGAAAAAGACGGACTAATAACAAGGAAGGTTTCCAATGCGGGAATAGAAGTCGCATTCACAGAAGAAGGAAGAAAAGAATTAGAATCATTTTACTTAGAACTTAAAGAGCTTTTTTCAAAAAAAAGCAATTCACTTAAAGGAAAAATTGTTGATGGTTTAGGGCAGGGGGCATATTATGTCTGCCGTCTGCAGTACAAAAAAGTATTTGAGAAATTATTGGGAAAAGAAATTTTCTGTGGAACATTAAATCTTGAGGTTGAGCCTGCAGAAAGAACAAGATTCACTGCGGCAAAACCTGTCGTAATAAATGGTTTCACAACAAAGGAAAGAACTTTTGGCGGTATTGATGTGTGGAAATGCAAAGCAAACAATATTGGTGCCTTGGCAATTCTTCCGCATAGAACCAATCATCCTGCAAATATTATAGAAATAGTTGCGCCTATAAACTTAAGAAAAAAACTTAACCTAAAAACAGGTGCACAGGTAATTTTAGAGGAATTGAAATGAATCCACAGTTGCGGCTGTGGGGTGCGCATACGGCCGTCCAATCTGCGATTGGACCTAAATATGAGGTGAAAACATGAAAACTAAAATAGCGATTATAGACACTATGTTCGCGCGTGGAGATATGGGTAAAGTTTGCATTGAAACAATGGAAAAAAATGCAAAGAAAAACAATTGGGAAATTGAAATAATGCGGAAAACAGTTCCTGGAGTAAAGGATATTCCTGTTGCTTTATCGCAGTTGCTTGAACAGGGTTGTCAGGCAGGAATTGTTTTTGGAATGCCCGGTTCTGCTAAAGTTGACAAAACATGCAGTCATGAAGCTTCTCTTGGAATTCAGGAAGTGCAATTAATGACCCGCAAAACAGTTTTGGAAGTTTTTGTGCATGAGGATGAAGGCAAAGATGACAAAGACCTTGCAGAAGTAATGCATAACAGGGCTTCTAAGCATGCATTGAATTTACTCTGGATGATTTTCAAGCCAGAGGAATTAGAAAAGCGGGCTGGTTCTGGTGAAAGGCAGGGAAGAGAAAATGCCGAACAGGTGATGTTATGAAAACAGCTACAATAGGTATAGTTTTGTCAGATTTTCACAAAGAAATAGCGGAAGAAATGCTCAGCGAAGCAAAAAAAACCAGCCAAGAGCTTGGTTTGGAAGTTCTTGAGGTAAAAAGGGTGACTGGAGCCTATGATATTCCTTTGCCTTTGCAAAGAATGCTTGCAAATCCATTGATTAATGGTGCAGTGGTTTTGGGGGCGGTTGTTCAGGGTGAGACTTCTCACGATGAAATAGTTGCTTTCACCTCTGCTCAAAAAATAACCGAGCTTTCCCTGAAATATGACAAACCTGTAGGTTATGGTATTTCAGGTCCAAGAATGACTTTGGAACAGGCTAAAGCAAGGGCTAAAGAATTTTCTGTAAGGGCTGTTGAAGCAGTTGCAAGAATGCTTTGATTTTTATGAATCAGAAAAAATTACTTTCTGAAATCACTTTGCTGAAAAATAACGCGGTTGGCGAGAAAGTTAATTCCCGTTATTCTGAGTTTCAGGAATTTAAAAATAAAAGTGAAGAGGATTGGTTTTCGGAATTGTGTTTCTGTATTCTTACCGCTAATACTTCAAGTGAAATGGGTTCCCGTGTGCAAAAAGCGGTTGGCTTTGATGGTTTTTATAAGCTTCCAGAAAAAAAACTTGTTGAAAAATTGAAAAGTTCAGGGTGCAGGTTTTACAATCGAAGGGCAGATTTTATTGTAAAAAACAGAAAGCATTTTGGTTTAAAAGAGAAATTAAAAGAATTTGAAAATGAAAGAATTGCAAGGGACTATTTATCTGAAAATGTAAAAGGTTTCGGCTTCAAGGAAGCTTCGCATTTTCTCAGGAACACAGGGAGCACTAATGTGGCAATTTTGGATAAACATGTTGTAAACATTCTTGCTGAAAATTTAATTATTTCTGAAAAGCCAAACACAATGAATAAAAAAAATTATTTAGAAATAGAATGTAAGTTAGATTCTTTTGCAAAAAAAGCAAACCTGAATCATGCAAAATTGGATTTGTATTTGTGGTATCTTGAAACTGGAAAAGTATTGAAGTAGAGCCATTAAGTTTTTGTTCAAACTTTTTTGGGTTTTATTTCCCCTTCAATCTTCTTGATTCTATAAAGTATTCCCATGCGGTGTCGAAATCTTTTTCCTGAACTTCCGGCCAGTATTTAGGAATATGATAATACTCTGAATAAGTGCTTTGCCATAACAAAAATCCGCTTTTTGCTTCTCGCCTTGCTTCTTCTTCTCCTGTTCTTATCACAAAATCGCATTCATTTTTCACACCTAAATGTTTTGAAATATCTTTTTCAGTTAAACCAAAAAAAAGATTCTTTACTCTGTTCATCGGGCTGCTTACTGATCTTAAAATTTCTGATTGTCCAGTGTAACCGATTAAAATGTTCAGTATTTTGCTTCCGTAATATTTTGTTTCGCTTTTTAGTTCTTTACAAACATCAACAATGTTCCCTGGAACATTTCCTGTATTAGTTGAAATAAAATTAACATTTACTTTATTATCATGAATTTCTTTTGATCCAACCAAATCGCTTAATCCTTTATAATAAATTTCATATAAATTTGAAAGTTCTTTCGGGTTTCTTTTAAAATTTTCTTCACTCAAACCATAAACACTTATTTCATTTATTTTAGGGTTTTTAACCGCCCATTTTACAAACAGTTCCATTGATTTAGCGCCTTTTTTGTGGCCTTCGCTTGGGTTTAAACCATTATGATTAGCCCATCGCCTGTTGCCGTCAGGAATAACCCCGACATGATAACCTAAATCATTCATTCTAATATTAGCGAATATACCTATTAAAAAGAAAACTACCATCCATAGGATTTAGCCTGAGAGTATGCGAATGCGTTCATTGCTGGCAAAAAGTTTTTAGTTATAATAATGGGTTTTTTCATCATTACTCTTAAACCGAATTTTATTTTTGCGATTGAATCAAATTTATCAAAATCTCTTGGAAATTCCTTTGCAATAATATTAAGTTCCTCATTAGTAAAACCATAAATCGCTTTTTTCCCTTTCACAAGTTTGTCATAATCAGGAAATTCAGTTTTCCACATTTTTTGGTATTTTGAAAACATTTCTTTTGAAAAATCATTTTTGTCAACTGCTTCCTTTGCAACTTTTGCAGACATCTGACCGCTTTTCAAACCTAAATGAGAACCCCCCTCAAATAATGGGCTTGTAAAACCAGCAGCATCACCAATAATCATTAATCCTTCAGAGTAAGTATTTTTCACAGGGCCAGAAGCAGGAATCAAGCCTCCGAAAGTTTTCAGATTAACTTTTTTATCCCATTTCATTTTCTTAACAAATTCTTCATTGTATTCTCTTGCCTTGTTTCTTTCAGTTGTAACCAAACCAACATTGGCACGGGTTCCGCTTTTTGGAATCATCCATAAGTAACCTTCTGGTGCTAATTTCGGCCAGATATAAAAATCTAAATATCCGTCTCTTGGAATATCCTTCAGTTCATACTGAATTCCTGTTACTGCTTCAAACCTTGCATTTAATTTCAACAACCTTGATGTAATTGAAGCAACTCCTGATGCATCAATAATAATTTTTGAGTAAAAATTTCCTTTACTTGTTTCCACTTCCCATAAATCATTTTTCCTTTCCATTTTTTGTAATCTTGTTCCAAGTTTTATTTCTGCCCCTTTCTTTTTTGCTTCTTCGCTTAACCATTGTTCGAATTTTTCTTTTTCAAGAACATACCCCTCTTCATTCAGAACAGAATTTGTTCCGTCCGGAAAAATAACCCTTACACCTTTCACGTGTTCAGAAATAACCGATTCCGGAGGCTTAATACCTGTGTTTTCAACTGCATATTTGCTCAGACATTCTCCGCAATGTACTGGCTCTCCTATAATTTCATGTTCCTCAAGTACCAGAGTTTTCAAACCATTTCTTGCACAGTGTATTGCCGCTGACCCTCCTGCAGGCCCTGCTCCGATTATTATAACATCATACAAATCCATTTTTGTCACTCTAATAGAGTAGAAATTAATACTTATAAATCATAGTGAACGTTAATGAACTGCCTGTATGCTTTAAAATCCTGAAAGCTGATAATGTATAAGTGTTAATATGAATTTGCCAAAAGTAAGCGTTCCAAAAGTAAAAACAATTAAGGCAAAACTAGCCTCTGCAAAACTCCTTGGAATTGTTGTAAAAAATTCTCTGCAGTTCAAACTCAGAAGACAGGCGCTAAGGCGCTTTAAAGCAACAGAGTTTGATACTATTGTTGTTGATATGGATGGCACTCTTTACAAAAGCGATGCTAATTTAGAAGCATTAAAAGTTTTTTATCCTGAATCTGAAAATGGCATTGTTAAGGGCGAGGAACTTTATGACTCTATTCTTTCGAAAATAGCTTCAGGAACCTATAATGTTGAACAGGCTATTGTTGAGGGTAATAAGCTTTTAATGGAAAAGAACATTCACAAGAAGGATTTTCCAAAAGTTCTTGAAAAACTAAAACCAGGATTAAGAAAACCTTTAATAAGATCGCTTAAAAAAATGAAAAAAGCAGGAAAAACTCTTATATTGGCGACTCTTTCATCAAGGGAATTTGGGGAGCTTTTGAATAAATATTTGGAGAAAAAATTCGATTTTTCTTTTGATATACTTGTGGGCACACAGCTTGAGTATGATGAAAATGGGAAAATCACAGGCGTTAAAAGTATGGTAGGTACAAAAGACACTGAATATGAAAAAATCCCTGTTAAATCAAAGCTCACAGCAATTCGTAATGCTTTAGAAGAACAGGGCAAAAAATTAGATTTACAAAAATCAATTCTTATTACTGACAGTTATTCTGATATTGATTTAGCAAAAATGTTTGTAACTGTTTTAATCCAACCCACAAAATCAACTACTCCGCAAAAAGTTTCTCAAAGATTAAAATTAGCTGATTATATTTTTCCTGAAAAATATTTACAAACTAATTTGGAATCTATTATTTTAGGGCCTGAGCTTGAATAAGTAAATGAATAAATCAGAATTCGATTTTTTTCAATTCCACAGTTTCGGCTGTGGGCAACGACGGTTATCTCCCTTGCAGGGAGATAAGCCTAGTAAAATTAAAATTCGATTTTTTTCAATTCAATTCCAGCTTCTTTTAGCATTTCAAGTGCAGCTTCCCCCAAAGGATATTCTGCATTGTAAATAACTTTTTTGATTCCGGAATTTATAATCATTTTTGAACATGTTAAACACGGGCTGAAAGTTGTGTAAATAATTGCACCATTAAGTGCAGTTCCATGATAAGCTGATTGCACAATCGCATTCTCTTCTGCATGTGAACATAAACATTCATCGAGTTTTGTTCCGCCTTTGGAAAAAGAATTGCACCTAGCGCATCCTCCTTCGTTGCAATTCTTTACTCCTCTTGGAGTTCCATTATATCCAGTGGAAATAATTCTCTTATCCTTAACAATAACTGCAGCAACTTTTCTTTTTACACAATTGCTTCTCATTGCCACTTCCTTTGCAATATTCATAAAATATTCATCCCATGTTGGTCTTTTGAAATCCATTGGGGTTTGAAGCAACAGAGTATCAACTTTTTCAAACAATTCAGCCATAGAACCAGTGTTTTCTATAGTATGTTCTGCCATTTCTGCACACTTGTTCAATTGTTGTGCACTTTCATTATCTGAACTACTCTCTTTCTCCTCAAGTGACGTGAATTCCTCAATAGTTTTAGGATCGCCTTCTCTTTTCCTTTCAAGAATCCTTTCAAACCTTTTTTCTTCCGGTGCTACAATATTCCACAAGTGAAAAGTTCCCAATTCCTGAAAAGCCTTAATTTCATCAGGATTCCTTAGTGAATCAATAACAAAATTCTTATCCTTATCAAGATTATCAATAAGTATTTTTGAAAGAATTGCATTTCCCTGCTTTTCCCTCAATTCATTTCCTTTAGCAATAAGATTTTCTCGTGTTTCAGGAATTCCTTCTTTTTTCAATACTTCTCTAAGCACATCTGATAAAGATTTGTAGTAAAAGCTCTTGCCCTTTAAATAATCACAAACAGTGCTTTTTCCTGAGCAATATTTTCCCGTAAGTCCAATAAGAATCATTTTCAACCCCAAGAATGAGTGTTTGGAAGGTTTTATATTCAATTAGCCTGATTTTCAGAAATACCTGATTTTTGATAAAAATGCAGGTATACAAGCACAATCCCAATTCCTATTATAAGTGTCTGAATTCCCAATGTTTCAAAGGTAGGGTATAATCCCAAATCTTTGATTTTTGGAACTATTGCAAAAGCAGTTTCTCCTATAATTTCTGCTTCTTGAAATTCATGAATTCCTTTTCCTGCAAATTTTAAAGAAAGCAAAAATAAAATCGCGCTGGTTATTCCAAATACAATATTAATTGGTAATTTCTTCTCAATTTTCACAATCAAATAAAATAAAACTATTAAAACCACAAAACCAAGAACAAGCCCTGAAATTATTCCAGTTATATCTGCTGTTCCAACAGTTAATGCTTTGAAAAAAAGAACTGTCTCAAAACCTTCTCTGTAAACTGCAAAGAATGATACAATTCCTAATGCAAAAGCATTTTTGCTGGTTAATGCGTCATCGACTTTTCCTTTAATGAACGCAGTCCATTTTTGTGCCTGCATTTTTCCAAGAAACCAATTAGTTACATAAAGCATTATTCCTGCTGCAAGAAGCATTGTAATTCCTTCAAGCAATTGTGTTTGTGCTTCTGTTGCGGAAAAAATTCTATCAATCAAAAAAGCAGTTGCAAAACTTGCCAATACCGCAAGACCCGTGCCCCAATAAACAGTTTTCACTTTCTCCTTGTGTTTTGCTATTATAAGATATGAAATGATTGCGGCTATAATAAGAATTGCTTCAAGACCTTCGCGAACAATTATTGTGAATGCTTCTAAAAATTCAGACATTTGCTCTCCAAAGTAAATGTGCGGAGTGTGCTTTAAAAAGATTGACCTCTGTTAACCGGCTGTTAATTTGGTTCTAATTTTCTAAAATAGTAATTCCTTTTTTTGTAATCTTATAAGGAGTCATTCCTTTTTTGTGAGCGCTGCTTCTGAGTTTAAGGATTTCAATTGCGTTTTCTCGTTGCCCATCTTTTTTAAGATTGTAAAGCACTATTACCCCGTCAGCTAAAAATTCTTCTACACCTGTTCTGCTGTATATTTTTGGGTCCTGTTCTGTTTCAGATATTACATATGATGTACAGTTTAGTTCTTCCACTGATTCAAATAATTCCCTGATATATTTTCTATAACTGTCTTCTTCAGTAAACGCAATTGATAATGCAGATAAACTGTCAATCGCAATTTTATCCGGTAAGAACGGTAATTCAATTTTTTTCATATCAATTTTCAGTTCTCCTCCTCTGTTTGCTAATACTTGTTCAACAGCTCTTGCAACATCCACAGGATCAATTTTTATTATTGCAAACAAACCTTTTTTTTCAAGTGCATTTAAATCCCAACCAAAATTTTTTTTCATGTGCAATTTTATTTTTTCAGGCTCTTCCTCAAATGAAAGGTATATTCCCCTTTCTCCGTGTTCAATTGCCGAATAATAAATAGATTGGATAGAAAAAGTGGTTTTTCCAGTTCCTGCACCCCCAGAAATAAGTATGCTTGAATTTTTTTCAAGACCATTATCAGTTATTAAATTATCAAATTCTTTGATTCCAGTTGAATTAATAGAATAGTCTTGTTTTTTCTCGTTTTTGTCAAATGATTTTATCAAAAATAAACCGTTTTCAGGAATAACATTATGCTTTCTTTTTTGAGGGTTTAATTTTCTGTGTTCCGGAATAATCGATTCAAGGGAAGCCTCATTGAAGGTAGGTTTTTTATTTGTTAAATTTTTAAATTTCTCAATAATTCCATCCAGCATTATTTCACCTGATTTTCAAGCTCTTTTTTTTGCTTTTTGTATTTTTCCATGAATTTATTGTATTCTTCCTTATTAATGCTTTTTTCGTGGAAATACATTTTTTGGGCGTTCTTTTCCAGATTATCAAGTTCCTTCAATCTTTCCTTTTTGGATGCTTTCAAAGACTGTTTTTTCAGGTAAAATCCAATAATAATTGCCCCTCCAATAATTATTAATATTATTAAAATAATTCCTTGCGAATCTTCTTTTTCAGTATAAAATTCACTAAAACCTGATACAGCAATTGTTTTTTTTGCAGAACCTTCAGCTCCGTTTCCTTCAACAATTGCACTTATTTCAATACTTCCCTGATCCTCTTTTCCAAAAATATACTCTGCAGAAAAAACACCCTGACTTTCCTGTTCGAGCATTAATTTTTTGCTATTCAGCAGAACAAACGCTTTTCCTGCATCCAGTAAAGTTCCATCTGCATAAGTCGCAAGAATTTTAAAAATTATTTTTTCCCCTGTCTGAAACAATTTTTTATCAGGGAATATAAAATCAACATTCAATTCTCCTGCATTAACTGTGAAAAAGAAACTTTCTTCTGCAATCTGCCCCCCATTCTGGTTGAAAACCTTTACTTTAAGTTCTGATTTTTTTTCATTAATTCTAGTTGGAACTTTTATAGATCCTGCATATTCTCCAATCCCTATTTGGTGTAACTCTTGTTTTGCTCCAAATGCTTCAATTATAACATTTGCTTCCTCAAGAGGATTGCCTTGTTCTTCAATTTTCAAAGCAATTTCTATTGTTTCATTTCCTGAATATTCTTCCTTTAATTGCTTGAGCAACTCAATTTTTTTCTCAGGTGTTTCTCCTGCATTAAAAACTTCTATTTTTCTGGATTCATTCACAACATTTCCATATTCATCTTTACCTATAATTGAAAAAACCCAGTTTCCTGGTTTGTTTACAAAAGTTGTCCTGTATTCAAACTCAAACAACCCAGTTTCATTTGTAGTCAGATTCTCTGAAACAATAAGTTCATTTTTATCATTAATTAGAGAAGCCTCAATTTTTGCTGTTACTGGATTTTCATTGATAAAAAGTTTTCCATTAATTTTTATATTGTTTCCAAGTTCCACTTCTCCAAGCGTTTCAATTTCAGTTTCAACAAAAGGAAATACTTCCAGCATGATTGAATTATTGCCGTCAACTTCCCTGAAAGTTGTGTTAAAATCCACTTCCCAAATTCCAGGCGTTGTATTATTTGGCACTGAGGTATACGCTCCAAAAATATTATCATTGAAACCATTATCATCATGCTGACCGTCATTAAAAAGTGTAAAAGTTTCAAATGGGCCTGTAACCTTTATTTTTATACCTGCAATGCTCCGTCCATCCGCATCAGCAATAACTTTGAAAAAAAGTTCCTCGCCATATCTTGCTTTGTAATTTTCCTGAGGGCTAACAACAGTTAAATTAACAACTTTCGGTTCGCAATCAGAGGCACAATTTCCAAAATCTTCAGAATAATTTCCTGAAATCTCGCACCAATCATTCCCGCAACAATTCGGAATAATTTCTATTGCACAGATATTAGCTTCAGTACAATAATATGCAGAGCATGTTTTTCCAGAAACTTCTCCTGAACATGTACCGCAATCTTCCTGACAGGAACATGAGTTTTCTCCTGCTTCGCAGGTTCCGTCTCCGCAAGCAGCGCTAAAAGCAAATAAACTAAAAAATATTGCTGTGCTTAAAACAATAATCCAAAAGTCTTGTGATTTCATAATAATAATTTAATTATTTTCTGAAAAAAAAGAAGTATGCTCCTGCTAAAACAACAACAATTATTCCTGCAATTAAAATTGTATTATCTCCGCCTTCAGAAGTAATTTCCTGAATCTGCTCATTCACACATTGTCCATTATCACAAACTAATCCTATTCCGCAATTTTCACCATTAGGTTTAGGGATATTTAAACACCTTGCATTTTCACAACTATCATTGGTGCAAGAATTATTGTCATTGCAGTTTAGTGTATCACAGCTCACGGCTTCATCTTCCGCAAACTCTGCCACAAACGCATTGGAATACTTAGCTATTTCTTCTTCTGTTGTTTCATCATCAATCGTGTACTTAATAGACTTGCTTTCCCCGCCGGCAAGACTACTAACAGTAAATTCAACAATAGGGTCCTGTTTGAGGACATTGAAAGCAGTTGCAGTCCTGATTTTGCCTGCATCCGCAACAACCTGCTTTGGAATTTCCTCGATTACTTTCACATTTTTCATATTGGTTTCAGATGTGTTTTCAACAATAATCTCTATAGTGGTGGTGTAAGAATCCTTTCCGTCAGTTGTTTGCTTAACAACCTCAAAGTTTCTTCTTGTCGAGGTTTTTGAAAGTGCTTCAGAAGCTTTATCAATAGCATTTTGAGATGCACCTGCTGCAGTTAAAATCCTTGTTATATCCTCGGGAGTTGGCTTTCCTTTTGTTTCCCTGCTCAAAACAGTTTCCCTAACTATTTGTCCTTTTGGAGCTTCGCAGTCTGTTGAACAATTATTGAAATTCTCCCCTGCATCACAAACGCCGTTTCCGCAAACCTGACTTGGTCCACAGTCAGCAGAACAATTATCGACGCTTTCTGTACCTGTACAAACTCCATCTCCGCAAACAGCACTACAATCATTTGGGCAAGTTGCACTGGTCTCTGTACCGTTACAGGAACCATCTCCACAAGAAGGTCCTCCGCCGGAATACGTTACTGAAAAATTTGCACTAGCAGTAGCACTGTTGTTGTCAAGAGTATCCATTGCTTTTACATAAACTATGTGGTTTCCTGCAGATAAACTAGAGAACGTGTAACTTGTGCTTGTACCATTGTTTATTTCTGCTTGTGAGTCAATCCAAACATAATATGCCGCAATGTCGATTTCACTTGAAGTGTAAGTAAATACTAATGAAAAAGTGTTTATCGGCAAAGACAAATTATTGGATGGGTTTGTGATTGTCAAAGCGGAAACAGAGTTATCAATCTGAAAATTAGAATCTGAAGAATCAGTAACGCTGTTCTGGTCTAATGGTCCTGCAGTGGCAAATGTTGTAATATTAAAATCTAAAAAATAATTCCCGTCTGCAATAGCTGTAGTGTTAAAGGTATAAGTGCAGTTTACATCAGCATAATTTGCAGTGCCTCCACAATAAGTGTCTGCATTAACATCTTGTATAATATAAGTTGTGAATGCTCCTTGCGTAGTACTTATTGCTATACTAATATTAACATCATGAGTGGCTGCTACAAAGTTTCCGTCAACTACATTCCATTGAACACCTACTGTTCCTGCAAGTCTATTTGAATCATTAGGTTGTATGGCTGTTGTAGTATGTGCGGCTATTGCAAAAGCCAGCATTAGCACAAATGAGATATATAATAATAATGCTTTTTGCATGTTTTTCATTGTTTTAAATTAGGCGAAACTCCTATATAAATGTTTTATTTTGGCTGGTTTTGCATTTAATTATCACTTGCACCTTTATTGCCTCAAAAAGTTTGATTTAGGTGCAGGCCTTTTGGGCTTAAGCTTTTAGTGGTTTTACTAAAAATTCTGCATCACACCGGCAATGAGGGGCTTCCAAAGATTATTGGTCTATATTTATCAATTTATTATTATGCAGACTTTTTCTGAACTAGAATCTGAAAAACAACAAGTGCTTTACAGAGAAGTTCTTGATTTGAAAAATCAGGGTTTGGGTTATAAGAAGATTATTAAAAAATTTAAAGAAGAAAAACAGGTCAAGTTGTCTCTAGGGACACTCTCTTATTGGTTCAATAACGATGTGAAAATGATTGGCGGAGAAAATTATTTTATTCCGGAACCAAGCCCAGAACTGGCTTATATTTTAGGGGTTATGTTTGGGGATGGGAGCCTAATTTTTAATGATAAAAGAAAAGAATATGTTTTGAAATTAGAAGCGATTGACAAAGATTTTGTAGAAAAATTTTCAAGGTGTTCCTCAAAATTACTGAAAAAAGAAAGATATTTTGCTGTTTGTTATAAAAAACCAAGAAGTGGTCATTCAGCTACTTATTCTGTTCAGGTTAGAAGCAAAAAATTGTTTAATTTTGTTAAAGAAATAAAAAATAACTTTTATGGAGGGAAACAATTTATTGAAGAGTTTCCTGCAGAATTTATTTGAGGTTTGGCTGATTCTGAAGGGTGTCCGAACATTTCTGCCGGAAAGACTTTTAGCTGTGACGTGATGGCGGTTTGCAGCACCAATCTTACATTGCTTGAGTACGTGTCATCTTTATTAGGGAAAAATTTTGCTATCAGGAATAAAGTGTATTTGCATAAGCGTAAAGGGGAGTCGGATTCAACAATCAATGGAAGGTTAATTAAAAGAACCGCCAACCTGTACGCGCTTTACATTACTGAAAATAACATGGTAGAGAAATTTATGAATTCTGTAAATTTTTCCATGCGTAGAAAATGTGACAAATTAGCCGATGCCGTATTTATTTTGCATACTGGTGAAGTTTCAAGTAGGGTGTCACAATGGAGGAAAAAGTATAGAAAAGTCGGAAAACAATGGATTAGGTCATAAACAATATATTTTTCATCAATTAAATTAATTCGCCCGCACCGGGAGTCGGACCCGGCCCACAGCCTTGCTGTAACCTGTTTTTTGCGAACTTTTTCGCAAACCTTTTTCTAAAAGGTTTTGACAGGGCTGTATACTAACCGATATACTATACGGGCAAAAATAAGTATGTCTGAAGTAATTCTAATTTAGAAAGTTTTAAAACCTTATAATGTAAAACAACACACGGTTATGTAGCAGTTTTCCTTATTTTTGCAACAAAAAAAGCCTGCGAATCATTATCCTGCGGATAAATTCTTGCACATTTTTCAATTCCTCTTGCAAATTTTTTGTCATTGTATTCTTTCAATCCTTCTCTTGTTTTGAAACCATTAAATTTTATACTGACCAATTCTGCATTTCCGTTTTCTATTGCTGTGCTTATCACTTCTTCATTTTCTTCCGGGCTTAAAGAGCAGGTTGAATAAACAAGCTCTCCGTTTAGTTTCAGCAATTGAATTGATTTTTCAAGCAATTTTTTCTGCAGTTCAGATTTTTTTTCAACCAATTCCGAATTCCATTCTTTTAGTGCATCAAAATCTTTTCTCACAAGCCCTTCAGAACTGCAGGGGGCATCCAACAGCACTTTATCAAACAAGTTTTTCTTTTTTGCATCAAGCAAATCCATTCTTTTTGTAATCACATTCTTCATTCCGAATTTTATCACATTATAATTCAAACTTCTAAATCTCTGCACATTTTTTTCAACGCAAATAATTTTCCCTGTTCCATTCATCAGACAGCTTAATTGCAAAGTTTTGTTTCCCGGAGCACTTGTTGCATCCAGAACAGTTTCTCCTTTTTTTGGATTTAATGCAATCACAGGAAGCATTGAACTTTTTTCCTGAACATTAAACAAACCTTGCTTGAACTGTTCGCTTTGCCCTGGCTTTGCAACATCTTTCAAAGAATAAGCATTCTCGTGAAACAGCTTTTCAAGTTTCCATCCCTTTTCTCTTAATTCTTTAACAAGAATTTCAGGTTTAATTTTGAGCGAATTCACCCAGATACTTTTTGGCATTTTTATTTGACAATACTCAAAAAAAGCATCATTTTCTTTTCCCATTATTTTTGAGTACTTTTCCTTAAACTCCTGCGGGATGAATGTTTTTTTCATTTAAATAATTAGTATATGATTTGTTTAATTGTTTTTTCTATTGCTCTGATTAGTCACATTTGAGGCATACTTTGCTTGTGTGCAAAAAAGAAGTAGCTTTTTTTGAACCAGGTTCTTCCAAATATTCGTCGTACAATTTTTTCACTTCAGGATTATCCATACAAATCCTCACATTTTCTTTTGAATCAATGCTGAATAATGCGTTTCTTCTTGCTTCTCTTATTTCAGGAGTTGATGCTGGCTGGCCTCCGCCTCCAATACAGCCATTAGGACAAACCATTAATTCTATCACTTGGTATTTTTTGAATTTTTTTTCATTGCTGAGCAAATCCTTTAAATGAAGCAGACCGTCAATTATTGCTACTTTGAATTTTTTCCCAGCAATTTTCACATTTGCTTCTCTGAACCCTTCCATTCCTCTTACTTCTTTAAACTCAATCCTTCCCAAATCATGCTCGAGTTTATTAGAAACAAACCTCAACAAAGCTTCCGCTACGCCCCCTGTTGTTCCGAATAACTGCCCTGCGCCGGAAGCATCTCCTAAAAGATTATCAAAATTCTCTTCCTTTACTTTTCCGAGTTCAATTCCTCTTCCTTTCAACAATTGAGCAATTTCCTTTGTTGTCAGAAC
>JANLGZ010000069.1 GCA_024653905.1 archaeon | reverse complement strand
TGCTCCTATAATGAGCTTTGCTATAAGTGAAATTTTCCTTGTTTCTTTTGCCATTTTATAATAACCTTTTTTGGAATATTTATTTCTATTCAATGCCTTACCAGATGCACATAAACATCAAAAATATACTTTTGGGCGAGAATAAATTAAAGGCATAATTTTTTTGTAGAAAGGGGAACCCTTAAATATTTTTTCCTGAGTATAATTATTTATGAAAGTTTTTGTAATTTTAATTGCGGCAATATTTTTGCTTAGTGGTTGCCTTGATCCTGAGAGAACAGATTACCCTGCTTACACAGGTTCAGGTCCATATGATGATCCAAATACAGGTTATTATGACACTGGGGTAGCTGGAGAGAATCCAGGAGAATGTGGTTATTCTGGCGGTTCATGTTGTCAATGGATGGGCACTGATGAATTTGGGATGTTCACTGCAAGATATTACTGCAATGATGGTCTAGAATGCAGGGCAGAAACTTGTGTTGAAGGCCCTGATTATCAGGCATATGATCGCACAAACGGCTGGAATTGATTAGGAAAAATTACTCTAAATATTTGCTGAGTTTTTTTGCAAGATTCTGCTGGATGTAATGATGCATTGTAACCTGTATGAGTCTTCCCACTATGCTTTTCCCCGTCAAACTTTTTGCACTCCTTGTGTTTAGCATGGTTTTTCAGAGTTAACCTATTTTTCTCTTTTACTTTGTTATAAAAACACAAAAAAAACCAGTTTTTCCATTAGTTTCATTTAAATATTTGTTTGCTTTAATTTCTTTTCATGATTGAAATATTTAAACAGGTTAATGGTAAGCTCAAACAGGTGGATAAGCCTTCGGCTGGATGTTGGATTAACGTAGAATCACCCAATGAAGCTGACGTGAATATGATTAAGGGCATGGTTGATTTTGAAGATGATGATGTTTTCACGGATCTTAAAGATGTGGATGAGCTTGCGCGAACAGAGAAATATGATGATTTCGTGTTTATAATTTTCAGGTTGCCTTACAAGGCCAAGCTTAAGGAAACACTGAGCTATTACACTTTTCCTTTAGGTATAATCATTCATGAGGATTATCTCATAACGATTTCATATTTTGATAATGAAATAATAAAGGGGTTGAAAGCCAAAAAAATTAATCCTGGAAAAAAAATCCGTGCAACTCTGACCGTGCTTTATATTTCCGCAAAAACGTATCTCCGTTATCTTAAGGAAATAAGGCAGAGAACAAGTGATATTCAGAAGGACCTCGAGACCTCGCTCAAGAACGAGGAGTTAATTCAGCTTCTGAGTCTTGAAAATTCTTTGGTTTATTTCAGTACTTCAATAAATTCAAATGCGATTATGATTGAGCGGATGACCAAGAATAAGATTTTCATGAAGTTTGCTGATGACCGTGAACTTCTTGAGGACGTAGCTCTGGAAACCAAACAGGCGGCGACAGTTGCCAAGATTTATTCTGACATACTGAGTGGTACCATGGATGCATTTGCTTCAGTTATTTCCAACAACCTAAACATAGTCATGAAGTTTTTAACAACTACAACAATAATACTCATGATTCCTACTTTGATTGCCAGTGTTTATGGTATGAATGTGGTACTGCCTTTTGAGGATTCTCCGAATGCATTTGTTTTCGTGGCTGTCATTACTATACTTGCTACGCTTTTCGGAATTTTTGTGTTCTGGAAGAAGCGCTATTTTTAAAATCGGTTTGGCAAAATCTGATAGGAAAAATTTATCTTATTAAAGACAGAACTTAGTATGGGTTTTATATGACGAATGAAAACAATGAAAGCGAGTGGAAAAAAAAGTTAAACAACGAGCAGTTCAATGTGTGCAGGTTAGGAAATACCGAACAGCCTTTCACTGGTAAGTGGCTTGCCAATAATGAAAAAGGTATTTATGTTTGTGTTGCGTGCGGGCAGGAACTGTTTCATTCTGAAAATAAATTTGATTCCGGTACTGGCTGGCCGAGTTTCAGTGATGTTTTAAAGCAAGGTATGATTGAAACAAAAGATGATAACAGTTACGGTGTGCATCGAACAGAAGTTGTTTGCTCAAAATGCAAATCTCACTTAGGGCATGTGTTTGATGATGGTCCAACAGAAACAGGAAAAAGATATTGCGTAAATTCTGTTTCTTTGGATTTTAAAAAAAAATAATTTTCTCTTTCTTTTTTTTTATTTAACTTTAATCAAGATTTTCTTTCCAATAATAGGTAAAAGCCTTTTTAGTTCAACTTCACAATCTTTTTTCAAAAATAATTTATCTGCTGATTCTTTTGGAAGCTGTCCATTAATTTCATAAGTGTAATAACCTTGTTTTCCATCAACTCCGACAATATAAACTCCGTCTTCTCGTTCCTCAACTTCCAATCCAGAAACTTTTTTGAGTGCTTCAAGCAGAGTTGTTTCTTTTGGCACTTCGACTATAAGGGATTTATCGAATAATGACCAAACCTGTTTCAATTTTTTTATAGCTTCTTTTCGAATCTTAATCACGTGAGTATTTCCTATTTTTTCCCTTTCTACCAAACCAACTTCTTCCAAAGCCTGAACATGCTTCAAAGCTACAGGATTAGAAATATTGAGTTCTTTTGCAAGAGCCGCGATATGAGTATCTTTTCGCATTAGAATTTGCATTATATTACGTCTATTCTGGTTTCCGAGCACCTGAAAAATATCCATACAATCTCTATGTTGTTTAGGGTTATAATATTACCCTTCAGGGTAATGACTATTATCTTTATTTGAAACTATTTAAAAGGTTCCTGAGATCTTTCAATCTACTAACAACTGAGGTGGTTTAATGAAAAGATATTTGATAATGCTAAGTTTGCTTTTATTAGTAGGAATTGCTTTTGCTGACCAGATAACAGTAAACTATAATTTCCCTTTAGAGGGTGGAATTGATGATATAAGTGAAATAATAGAACTAACGGATGAGAATGCATTTGTTGCATTTGTAGAGGTTGCAAATAGCAACAGTCTTGTTCTTGACCTGGCATTTTATGATTTTGATGGAGATACTATTCTCGAATCTGCATTCATAAATGGAATTAGCGGAATTAATACTTCTGATGATTTTTCAAGTTACTGGCAATTCTCAATAAACAACAGTTCTTCTTTTACAGGAATAAGCGATTATTTCCCAAGTGAAGGAGATACAATAAGTTTAGATTATTTAGATAATAAAACTGAGGATGCAATTGAATGGCTTGCAGATAATCAAGAAACAAGTGGAAGGTTCGGTTCTAACTTATTCCAAAGCGGTTTTGGTTTAATGGCTTTAAGTTTAGCAAATCAAAATAATGTAGGCATTGATTCTCAAGTTTACACAAGTGGAATAAATTATATTGAAAACGAACAACAATCAGATGCTGGGTTTGGAGACGAACTTTACACGGCAGTTTCCATAATGGGTTTGCTTTCGAATGGAGAATCACTAACTGATTTTGATGTGGATAACAAAACAGCAATTGAATATCTTTTGGAAAACCAGAACAGTGATGGTGGTTTTGAAAGTGGAACAAGCATTAGTGATGTTGATACAACTTCTTGGTCAATAATTGCTTTAGTACAGGCAGGAGAAGAACTTCCTGAAAATAATGGAAATACTCCTGAGGACTACTTGATTTCAGTTCAATTGGAAAATGGTTCCTGGGGTTATAATGCGGAATCAACTGGAAGTGTTGAGTACACAAGTGAAGCATTAATCGCTTTAGCGGTTGCAGAATCAGAAGACTCAGCGGTCCAAGGTGGAATTAATTGGTTATCAAATCAACAAGATGGGGAAGGTTGTTTTTCTGATGGTTTCAGAACAGCTTTAGGGAGTATTGCTTTGCGAATGAATAATGAAACAGAAAAAGCAGATTCAGCACTTGATTGTTTGAATACAATGCAAAACGGCGATGGTAGTTTTGGTAGAACATCAAATACTTCAAATGCAATTGATACAGGATTAGCAATAATTGCGTTGAGTAATGAGGAATTTCCTCTGACAACATCAGTTCCAAATACTGGGGCTACTGAAGGAACTCTTGGTTTGAATTCAATAATAAAATTCATTGTTGAAATAGAAAATCGAGGAAATGTTACTGCTGAAAATGTGCATGTTTCATTGGAAGGGCTTCCCGAAGAATGGATTCTGGAAAGTGACAGCATTGACTCTCTCCAGCCTGGTGCTTCTGAAATACTGGAAATATTTGCAAGGTTAGAAGACATAGGTTCATTTGATGTTCAGGCAATTGTAATCAGTGACACATCAAGAACCAGTTCACTTTCAAATTTTCTTGGATTGGATGTGGAAGAAGCATTGCTTGGAGTAAACCTGAGCTTTGAAGAGTGATATTGTGGAAAAGAAATATGTAATAGCGGGGATAATACTTGCTTTAGCTTTCGCGGTTTTGTTTCAGGGAGAACTAACAGGTTTTGTTTCCTTGGACAACCATCCAAAAGAAAAATTAGAAATCAATGTTTTTGATAATAATTCTGAAGAACAAGCAATGATTTCTTCCAAAATAGTTTCAGCAAAACTTTCTTTTGAGGTTGTTGAACCCGCAGAATTGAAAGCTGAACTCATTGAAGGGAAATTATTCCCGTGTCCTAATTATTCTAATCTTGTTTTTGAGGTTGAAAATATTAGTGCAGGAACCGCTGAGCGGATTATGGTAAATTACCCTTCAAATTTGATTGTTGAGAACTGTATAAACTGTTCATTAAAGAAAGTTGTTTCCGGTGCAAAAGAAACTGTGAAAATTAAGGCATGCAGAGCAGTTTCTGATGAAATTCAGGTTGAGTTTTCTTCGGTAAATGCGGGTAATTTATCGGTTAAAATCGATTAATTTTTTTCAGCCAAACTTATTTATTAAAGAAAGCCATTTCTTATGCATGGATGAATTAGTCGAAATTGCAAGAGCAAAGGCAATCGAAACCCTTGAAATATGTTCAACTCCAAACGGTCTTTATGCTTCAGGAGGAAAAAACGGTTATACTTCTGTTTGGGCTAGGGATTCAATGATTTCTCTTATTGGAGCAACTGCTTCTACAAAAGAATTCCAAAAGGTTTTCAAAACAAGCATTAAAACACTGGCAAAGCACCAAAGCGAGAAAGGTCAGATTCCTAATGATGTTGATGTTTTTGAAAAAAGAAAATTAGTTACTTTTGCAACAATAGATTCAAGCCTTTGGTTTGTTTTGGGAAATGTAATGTACAAAAAAAAGTTCGGAACTTCTTTGTGGAACAAGAACAAAAAAAATATTGAAAGAGCAATGAATTGGATTGAATATCAGGATGCGGGAGAAGACCTAATGCCTGAACAACAGCCAACCTCTGATTGGATGGATTGCTTTCCTCACAAGTATGGTCACACAATAAATACGCAGGCAATGTATTATGGTGCATTGAAAGCAACGGGGAATAAAAAAATTCTTAATGCTTACAAAAAACAGGTTGACAAATATTTGTGGGATAATAAGCTTGGTTATTTTCTGCCTTGGCACTGGAAAGACCATGAGAAATACTCAGAGAAAGAAGATTGGTTTGATTCTTTAGGAAACATGCTTGCAATTGTTTATGGTTTAGCAACTGAAAAGCAGGCAAAAAGCATTTTGAATTTTGTGGAAAAAAAAGGAATAGCAAAACCCTATCCTATCCGAGTTATTGCTCCCCCAATAAGAAAAGGCTCTAAAGAATGGAAGGATTATTTTGCAGCATGTTTAGCAGGAGAACCGCATGATTACATTAATGGGGGGATATGGCCTTTTGTTGGGGGTTTTTATGTTTGTGCGCTTGTGGAAGCAAAACAGTATAAGGAAGCCGAACAAGCTCTTGAATTATTAGCAAAAGCAAATAAGTTAGGAAAAAGATTCGAATGGGATTTTAATGAATGGGTTCAACCAGTTTCTAGAACTGCTGAAGGCGGGCGTCATCAGGCTTGGAGTGCTGGGGGTTATCTGCTTGCTTATGAAGCAGTTAAAACTAAAAAGAATCCGTTAAAAATTTAATTAATTTTTTTTAGATTATTTTTTTTGTGAATAAAGTTTATCTTCAATCAACCTTGCAATATCAAGTGAAACTTTTTTGTAATCAAAATTAGCAACTGCATGTTCCCTTGCTTTTATTCCCATTTTTTCTCTGAGCTCATCTTCAGTTAAAAGTTTCAAAAGGTATTTTGCAAGCTCATCAACATCCGCTCTGTAAGCAAATGTTTTTGGTTCATCAAATTTTATTTTATGGTCTTCTTCAAAACCCATGTTGGTGTAAGCCCATTCTTCTTCTAATTGGATTGTTTCTCCAATTTTTGCAAGAAACCCGGTTTCATTATGTACAACAGTACCCTTTACTCCCATTGCATCAATACTAAGCACAGGTATTCCGCAAGCCATTGCTTCCACTTGAATCATGCCAAAACCCTCAATTCTACTAGGGGCAGCATAAATATCAGCGGCACTTACTAAAATTCTCATACTTTCTCTTGAGAGCGGACCATCAATATAATGAACTCTATCATCAGGAAGATCTTCTTGTTCAATAATATCCTGTTCATCCTTGTAATGGTATTCTGGTTGCCCAAATTCCCAGCTTTTCCCAACATATTTCCAATTAGAAAATTCTCCATTAATTTTTCCAAGTGCTTTCAAAACCTCTTGAAAACCTTTGCTTGTTGTGTCTCCCCCAATAGTAAGAATCATTTTGTCCTCAGGTTCAACACCAAGAACTTTTCGCATTTCCTGAACTCTAGGATCGCTTTTTGGAATAGGTTTCATTTGTTCTGTATCAATTCCAATGGGCATTGGGTACATATGTTCAGTATTAACGCCATCTCTTTTGTAAGTTTCTTTAACCCAATTGCTGGTAACCATTATGAGTGGAAGTTCATTCAGAACTTCATGGTAATTTGCAACCCATCCATCAGCATTTAACCAAGGCACTGGCTGTAATCCGTGTTCCAAAGGATCCTGAATAATAAAAGGAGTGTCTCCCCAGAAACCAATTCCAATAACATAATCTGGTTTGAAAATTTTGTAAAGAGCTTCTTTTTCAAAACTAGCGGTTCTATCACAACCCATTACAGGATAATTATTTTTTTCGAGTCCTCTGTGTAAGTAACTTCCTTGTAAACTTACTCCGTCGAGTTCAGCGGGAAAAGGATAGAGTATAAGACTTTTAAATTTCTCTTGGTCCATTCATAACACTTTCTTGAAAGTTTCAATCTTTGAGAGACTGATGTATTCAAAGATTTGCTTATCAAAACCATATACCTGATTGATTAAATACTTTTTCTTTTCGAATTCTTCGTCGCTCAGTGTGAAACTCAGCTTGGGTTTTGCATTTGGCACAGCTCTGAACGGATCATCGCGGGGTTCGTAATCAAAAACAATAAGTTCATTGCAATCAATCAAACCCTGCTCGGCCATTTTCAAAACACCTTCGTGAGTTTCTTTGTGACGTATGTGCCCGTACTCGCCGTTATCATTATGAGTATAAACAACATCAAAATGTTTGTCCATTGCAATAGGTTCAACGCGCTTCACAACTTCATCTAGTGAAATTGATTCTTCTATGTTCTCATCATCCATATCAGAAATAAATGCGCGTGCGTTTAACTCTTTACAAACTTTGAAGAATTTGGGTTTTCGGTCAGAATCATCCTTTCGAGAAAGGCAAAGAATAGTCCACTCCCAATCTTTCTCGTGAATGATTTTTCCCCCCATCCAAATTGTTTCATCGTCTGGGTGAGCTACAATCACAAGGGCTTTAACCATAATTGATAATAGCAGGCAAAAGAATAAATAGTCTGGTTTCGCAATTATGCCATGCCAAAGGTTTATGCAATCGGAGATTTAAATACAGATTTTTTCACTTACACTGGTTTGCCTGCAAGGTTTGGTGAAGAACAAAATGCGGGCTTTACTCATTCGATCGGAGGTAATGCTGCAAACTTTGCTGTTGCTGCTGCAGCTCTTGGTGTTGATGTTAGTCTTGTGAGTATGGTTGGTAATGGTTTATTTACAAAATTTTTGAAAGCTGAACTCTCAAAATCAAAAGTAAATAAATTACTTGTTAATTCAGATTCTCCAAATGGATTCTCAAATATTTTTGTAAGAAAGGGAGGAGAGCGGGGAATTTTTTCTAATAAAGGTGCTTTGATGGAACTAACCTCAGTTTTGGTTTCAAAGAAAATTCTTTCAAAGTTAAAAAAAGATGATGTTGTTTACTTTGGCGGTTTTTTTCATCTTCCAAAATTAAGAAATGGTTTTGTGAATCTTCTTAAATCTATAAGAAAAAAAGGAGCTAAGATTTTTTTTGATGCTACTTTTGATGAGTATGGAAAATGGGAAGTAAAAAGTTTCCTTTCTTTTATTGATATATTTTTTCTGAATAAAGTTGAACTTGAACATATTTCTAAAACAAAAAACAAGACTAAAGGAATTAAGAAATTGTTTTCAATGGGGGCAAAGGAGGTTGTTTTGAAGCTTGGTTCAGAAGGAGCAGAGTATTATTCAAATACACAAACTCTTGTAATGCCTGCATTGAATGTAAAACCGATTAATACTACTGGTGCGGGGGATTTTTTCAATGCTGGTTTTATTTATGCTTTATTGAATGGTTTTAGTGCTTGGAATTCTCTTTTAATTTCTAATTTTGTTGCAGGGAAAAAAATCGAGCAAAAACAATACTTCAAACCCACTGAAAGCATGGTTAAAAATTATTTAAAAAATAAAAATCTGGTTGAGGTTGTAAAAGTTAAAAATTATAATTTACTTTCAAAATTAAGTTGCCAGCTTATTGTGGAACAACTGAACATAAAGCCTGATTCAATTATTTCAATTGCTGCAGGGAAAACTCCGATTGGGCTTTATGAAGAACTTGTAAAGGCTTACAAGAAAAAGAAAGTTAGTTTTGCGAATGCTGTTTTTGTGGAGCTGGATGAATATATTGGACTTACTGATGAAAAGGATAGTTTTGAGTATGTGCTTCAAACCAATTTTCTGAGCAAAGTGAATTTTAAAAAAGAAAATATTTTTATATTTGATTTGCATGCAAAAAATATTTCAACCGAATGCAAAAGAATAGATTCGGTTGTAAGAAAGAAGCCTCTTGATTTTGTTTTGCTTGGAATTGGCACCAATTGTCATATTGCTTACAATGAACCCAACACAAGTTTTTTTTCAGAAACGCATGTTGTTAGTACTCATCCTAAAATTCTCAGGGCAAGGGAACAAAGATTTAATGGCAAAGTTCCTGCAAGGGCTTTTACTCTTGGAATCAAAACAATAACTTCTGCTAAAAAAATTGTGCTTATTGCTAACGGGAACCATAAATCAAATGCGATTAAGAAAACAGTTTCCTCAAAACCAAGTGCAAAAGTTCCGGCTTCTATTTTGCAAAAGCACCCTAATTCAACAATAATTGTAGATGTTGCTGCTGGTCACTTGCTCAAAAATTAGATTGAAAGCCTTGCAATTAAATAGGAAACAATTGCTTCAGCTCCTTGGTTTGCGTTTACTCCTGTTTTGGTCAAACCGTCAAAACAACCTCCAGTTGATTCATCATAAACCATTTGGTTATGTGAATTTTTCCCCAAAAACCAGTCAAATGTATTTCTTGCTTTTTTCAGGTAATTCTGGTTTCCTGTTTTTTCATATGCTTTTACAAATGCTGTTGTCATTTCTGCTGCTTCGATTGGTTGTTGGTCAAAAAAGCTTCTGTCTTCATTTTTCACAAACCATTTTTCCTGACCAACAGGAACAAATTTTCCCTTAATAAATAAAGTATCTGTTAAAAAATCCATTGATTCTTTTGCAATTTTTGGAACCCGCACATCATTAAAATGATCCTGTGCTTCAAATAATGCTTCTGGCATCCTGCTGTTTCCATAAGTTAAATATTCTTCAAACCAGTTCCAGTCTCCTGAACTTACATTTTCATATTTTGAAACCAACGAATCAAGCATTTCTTCTTTCATGCCGTTCCATTCCGGAATATAATTTTTTGAATTAATAATCCCAATTAATGAATCTGCCTGAGCTCTTGGAGAAATTATACTGGGGCTTTGGCTTGCAGTATTTTGCAGAATTTTTTTTGCACGTAATCGGTAAGTTTCTGGAAGAGTGCTGTTAAGTACAGTTCCTGTGCCAAGTAAAGTTCTTCCAAATGAATCCTCGCTTCCCACCTCATCAAGAAATTCCTTATTTTCATCCACTGCATTATGAAACATACCATCTTTCATTTGGCATTTTTCAATAAAATTCAGGAAAGTGTCAGCAAATTTAAGCATTCTTTTTGAGCCATATTTTTCATACCCTTTTGTGGCAACTATTAAAGCTCTTGCATTATCATCAAGAGTATAACCGCTTTTTATATCCGGGGTTGAGTAATCCGAAAACTGAATTATTCCAAAATCATCAGTCATTTTTGCAAAATGTTTAAAACTGATTCTTGGTAATTTTGAATAAATTTTGGCTTCTATTCCTGTAATGTCAGAAAAAGTATTGAAATATTTTGTTGATACATTTGCCCATGTCATTTTTCTGCTGTACTCAAAAGCATTTTTCTCAAGATTTTTTCTCAAAACATTTGAAGCTAGAATAATGTTAACTTGTTTTGCAAAACTTTTACCGCTGTTTCTCTTTATTATAATGCCTCGGTTATCTGCCAGAACTTCTTCATTATACTTGTTCTTTGAAGCGATTATTGGTTTTCCTGCCCCCATTGCATAACTGACTGTGCCACTACAAATCTGTTTTTGGTCTATCGATGGAGCCAGATAAACATCTGTCATTTTTAAAAATTCCATTATTTCCTGCAGAGTTAAATATTTGTCAACAAATTTCACATTTTCTTCAACATTATCCTTTACCACTAACTCTTTCAGTTCCTGCCTGTAACTTTCACCTTCATCCAATCTAACTTTTGGATGTGTCTGTCCGACAATTAAATAAACTGCCTCTTTGTTCTGTTTTATAATTTCAGGCATTGCTCTTATTGCATGTTCAATCCCTTTACCCCTGCTAAGCAGACCAAAAGTAAGCAAAATAGTTTTTCCTTCAAAACCCATTTGTTTTTTTATTTTGTTTTTTTCTTTAAAACCAATGTTTGGTGCGCCGTGAGGAATAATAACTATTTTTTCTGCATCAACTTCATAATCGCGAGTAAGAATTTCTTTAGCATTTTCAGTCATCACAACAATCTTATTGCTGTATTCAAAAATTTTCTGAACAACTCTTTTCATATCTTCTTCAGGGTCTTCTAAAACAGTGTGAAGAGTAGTAACAATTTTTTTCTTGGTTAATTCCATTAATCTCAATAAGTGTTCCCCGTAATCTCCTCCGAACAACCCAAATTCGTGTTGTATATTCACTAAGGAAATTCCTTTCATTGAATTGATTTTTTCAGCAGCTTTTTCATAACTTTTAATGTCCTGTTCAACAATATTGAAAACCACTTTTTTTCCGTAATTGTAAAGGCTTGAATTGTCTTCATTAATAGCGATTATTTTTGCACGTGCTTCTTGTCCGAATTTTTTTTGGATGTTTTCAGAGACGTCTCTGGTAAAAGTAGCCAACCCGCATTCTCTTGGGGGGTATGTTGATAGATATAAAATATTGTTTGACAATCCCGCACCTCAAAAGTTTTTTTCTCAACTTTTCTTGCAATATATTATGTGCTTTTGATTTATATTAAATTGCGTGTGCTGTAATTTGAATGTAATCTGAAATAAGTTCAGAGAATTTTAAAACTATTTCAGAGAATTTAATATATCTTTGAGTTTAATTTTTCTTACAGATGTGTTTGAGTCGCCTTCACCGCTGTAAATCAAAAGATCTTTATTATTAAGATCAGGAATAACTGCGCTTGGAAAAGTAACATTATCATTGAATGCATTTCCACTTTCAAGTTTTTTATTCGGCTTGAATATCGGTTTATTGGCGGGGGTTCGCCCGATAATTTTCTCAGGATTTTTTAGATCAAAAAGAATTGCTCCTGCATTATAAACCTTATCTGAATTAGGGTCATTTTTCTTTTTTAGATGGACCCCGTGGTAAATTTCAAGCCAGCCTTCGTTTGTTTTTATTGGTACTGAACCAGGGCCGATTCTTAAATTATCCCATCCTTGTTTCCTTGGACCAAGTAAAGGTTTATCTCTGCCCCAGAAAATAAGGTCCTTTGAATAGGAAATCCATATTCTGGGTTTATCAAAAACCATTGTTCCTTCAGGTCTGTGCATTGCAGCATAATAACCATTAATTTTTTCAGGGTAAATAACAACATCTTTATTTTGTTGTCTGAAAATTATCCCTTCTCTTTTCCAATCATTAAAATTTTTTGTTGTTGCTAGTGATGTTGATACTCCGCTTAAAGTAGAAACAGAAACATAAGTCATTGCATATCTTTTTTCTTTTTTAAAATAAGTAACTCTTGGGTCTTCCACTCCAAAATCTCCGTCTCCTTTCAAACCATAAAAATCAGGTTTGTCACTTATGCTTTCAACATTCATTCCGGTTTCATCCATGAATATTTTCCTTATATGAGAAATTGTAGGTAGTCTCACAATATCTTCATCTGTTCTGAAGCAATCATCATAGATTTTGAGTTTTTCTCTGTGTGTTTTTTCAACATGAATATCCATTTCTTTTGTGCCAACAAAATGAGGTGCAAGAAAAGTTTTTTCATCATGATAAGGAGTTTCAGCTACTCGTACAAGAAGCATTATTTTCTTATTAGGAAGCCTGACCGCTGATGGATTAAAAACACCTCTGACTCTGAGGGTTTTCCTTGTTGGGATAATGTCCTTTGCTTTCACAAGCAGTTTGGATTCTATTTTCACATAAGCAAAAGGTTTTTTTGGTATTTATACTTTGCTTTGGGTTTGGGTTAAATTTTTAATAATCTAATCATAATCAGCATGTTTTTATAGTAGAATATATTTAATCTATCAAATTAATTTCAGTTCTAACAGGGTTTTGTTCGATGTCGGAAAATGAGATAGTTAACCAGATAAAACAGTTCTATCTGTCCATGGAAGGCAAGTATTATGATA
>JANLGZ010000060.1 GCA_024653905.1 archaeon | reverse complement strand
TCCATGGTTTGGAGTTGTTTTGCTTGGGATTTTTGCCGGAAACTTTTTCTTTGAAAACGGAAAAGCCAAATTTAAAATAAAAAAACCAAAAATTGAAGGAATTAAGTTTGTTGAAATGCTTGGAAAGAATTCTTTAGCATTATACCTTATCCATCAGGCAATTATGTTTCCGCTGGTTTATTTTTTATCAATATTAATTTAGAATTTAAGTGTGGCAGGTTTTTGTGATGCCGCGCTTGAAGTAGTATTTCTGATGGTACTCTTCAGCATCAAAGAATTTTTTCAAAGGAACTATTTCTGTAACAATAGGATTCTTGAATTTTCCTGATGCATCAATTTCTTTTTTTGATTTTTCAGCAATCTTTTTCTGAATTTCATTAGTGTAAAAAACCACCGACCTGTACTGGGATCCAACATCAGGCCCCTGGCTGTTCAGCGTGGTTGGATTGTGGTTTTTCCAGAAAATTTCCAATAATTTTTCATAAGAAATTTCAGTTGGGTTAAATTTTATCTGAATCGCTTCTGCATGGTTTGTTGCAGAAGTACAGACCTGTTCATAAGTAGGATTATCAATGGTTCCTCCGCTATAGCCTGCTTTTGTTTCCTTTACACCTTTTAGGGTTCTGAATATTTCTTCAACCCCCCAAAAGCACCCAGCAGCAAACACTGCTGTTTCAATATTTTGTTTTTTATCGGACATAAAGACAAATAGAACTTAGATGTATAAAAAGTTTTTCCAGAATTTGGAAAATCAGCTGGCTAATTCAACGTCAATTATCTGAGAAAATTCTTCGATTGTTTTCGGTGCAACAAGAACTTTTCCATTAATGAAAAATGTAGGGGTTCCATAAATGCCCGCATTAATATTTTCCTGCTTCTGTTGTTCTACATATTCAGCATATTTGCCTGAAACCATGCATTGTGAAAAGGTTTCTGTGTTAAGTCCTAATTGTTCAGCAAAATCAACGTGAAGAGTATGAAGCTCGCTGACCTCTGGTTGTTCAATACACTCAACCTGTCTTGTGAATAATAACTCATTATACTCCCAAAATTTGCCCTGATCACGTGCACACTCAGCTGCTTCGCTTGATTCCTGAGAATATGCATGCCTTGGCAACGGAAAATACTTGAAATACAGTTTTACTTTCCCTTCATATTTTTGCATTACCTCATCAACTAAAGGTTCTGCAGCTTTTGTGAACGGGCATGAAAAACACCCGACTTCAACTATTGTAATCAATGCATTATCAGCGCCTCTTGATGGAAGGTTTTCATACGAAACCATGTGTACTTGTTCAGGAGACGGGGGAAACAAAAAACCCAGGGGGTTTGTATTTGAATAGGTTTCAGTGTTCAGCAAACAAAGTTCAGAACTATTGGGACCATTGCAGTTTCCATAAATGAATAAATTAAACAAACCGATTCCTGTGAAAACAATACTCAACAAAAATATTATCATAAACACATTAGCAATTGATTTGAAATGTGTGTGAACAAATTTCCCTAATTTTTGATTATGTTTCATTAGTTTCATTGAAACAATCATCTGGAAGCGCTTATCCAAACCAGTATTGCACGGACGAAGAGTAACCGTTCTTAACATGCACCCGAATGCTTCTTTTGCAAGAGGTCTGTATTTTGCGAAAAAAATACTTAGAATTCCGAAAACAATTAGAGCTATAATACAAACAACCATTTCAACCAATTAAATTAATTAGAATAGGTATAAATGCTTTGTGGAAAGGTTAGTGAACTGCATTAACTTTTTTCTTTGCTGAAAAACCATCAATATTCTTTATTGTTGTTTCCAGAATTCTCTCAAGTGCTTCCTGACTATTAAAAGCACAATGAGGAGTGATAAGTACATTTGGTTCTTTTATTAAAACATGATTTTGCAGTATTGTTTTGAGATTGCATTCTTTTGGAAAATTTTTGTTAATAACCTGTTTTTCTTCCCGGATATAACATTCACCTTCCAAAACATCAAGACCAGCACCCCCAATAATTCCTTTTGAAAGCCCCGTGATTAAAGCAGCAGTATCAATGATTCCCCCTCTGGCAGTATTAATCAATATTACCCCTTTTTTGAATTTTGCAAGCGTGCCCTTATTCACCATGTGTTTTGTGCTTTCAACCAAAGGAACATGGAAAGTTATTATGTCAGAATTTTTGTAGAGGTAATCAAGAGAAACATATTTGAATCCGAGTTTTTTCTCCAAAATTTTATCTTTATGCGGTTCATAAACAATTACTTTCATCTGAAAACCATTTGCTATTCTTACCACGTGCTGACCAATGTGCCCGCATCCAATAACCCCGATTGTTTTATCCTTCAAATCAAAACCTTTAAGACCGTCCGCTGAAAAATCAGCCCTTTGGGTTCTGTTGTAAGCCTCTAGAATTTTTCTGGACAAAGTCAAAAGCAAAGCAAAAGTATGTTCAGCCACGGTGTTTTCACCATAAGTAGGAACATTAGTAACAATTATTTTACGTTTTTTACATTCTTCAAGGTCAATGTGGTCAAATCCTGTTGAAAGAGTAGTTATTAGTTTTAATTTTGGCAACTGATCCAGAACTTTTGAAGTTACCTGAGAATAAATGAAAACCCCTATTGCATCAAAAGAAGAAATTTTTTTTGCTCTGGAAGGAGTGAGTTCTTTGGAAGAAAAATAAAGAGTGTGATTTTTTAATCGCTCTTTCAGAAAATTTTCCTCCCATTTCTCAACCTCAAAAAAAGCAATTTTCATTACAAAACCCTGCAATTACTAGCATTAAAGTTATATTTAATATTATGACTCAAAAACAACCGATTAAATTAGTGCAATCTCACGTATAAAATAAAAAAACACCATTAAAAACAATTTACAAGTATACATAACATTTCCAAAAGCAATTTAAACAATCAACGACATTGTAGTATATTGTGGTTAATTTGCCTGGACGAAGAACAAAAAAAACAATGCAAAGAAAACAGGGCGGACTGCAGTTCAGAGAAGAACAGGAAAAACGAGTACACCATGGCAGAAGAACCGGAAAAACTGCGGTTGTCAGGAAAAAAATTATTTCTATTTCTAAACCAGGAACAGCTGAATTCGCAGAAACACAAGGCCACTACCATGTTCCTGCAGAAAAGGTAACAGGCAAGATGGAAAAACCAATAATCTGGAACAAAGGCGTTGTGCACACTAGCAGAGGAGATTTAATCGTGAGCATGCGTGAATTCAATGGTACTGCTGAGACCCCTAAAAAATATAGCAAAGTAATCCAAGAACTCACCAGTGCCGGGCTTAATCTTGCAGATACTCATGTTTACATGACGCCTGAAGGCAAACTTGTAGAAACAGCACCAAGAGGAATTGTCAGCAAAGCAAAAAACCTACAAGCTTATGCAAATACTCTTGAAAAAAGAAAGGCTGCAGTTAATATTCTTACCAGAATTGCAATGGCGGGTTATCACCCTTCTTTAGTTAATATTGAAATCATCGAAGCAAATAACACACTCATGCTGCTTATTCACCCGGATTCTGGCATGATTAGGGTAAAAATAGCAGAGCCAGAGCTGGCCGCACGTGAACTTATATCTTCAATCAACCTGCTTTATGAGGTCAAAGAACATGAAAAAGCGGAACTCTTCAGAATAGCCAGGGAAATTTTAAAGGCGGGAAAAAGCAAGCTCGCACAACACTTGCCAAGTGAAGAAAAAATTAAAGAAGCAATTGAAAGAGATGACCGCACCGTAATCAATTATGTCACACGTTTTCCTGAAACATAATAGGTTTATTAATTATTAAATGATAATAATCTAAGTATGCCAATAGAAATTTTTCAATTATTTGAAGGAGAATACTCCGAGTTTATCACAATAATGGCAATAGGCCTTTTTATTGGAATAATAATATACCTGATTTTTAAATATTATTTTAGCACAACCCTGAGTGGTGCAAGAACCAAAGTAAAAAAAATGGTCGGAGACTTCATTCCGAAACCTGTGTTTATTCTGGTTTTTCTTGCAACACTATCCTTTGCGCTTAAATCGGTTGCATCTTTACAGGCTTACCATGAGTATATCAACAATACTTTTTTCACGCTCGCAGTAATGATAAGTGCATATATACTGGCAGAGATTTCCGGAGAAATTCTTATCAGTTGGATTAAATCCAAGAAAGGTTATTCCAAACCGCCTAAAATAATAACCAAAATTCTTGCAGCCACAATATACTTAATCGCAGTACTAGTGATTCTGATTAATTATAAAATTGAGATAACCCCGCTTGTAGCAACTTTAGGCGTTGGGGGAATCGCAATCGGACTGGCTTTGCAGGGAACACTTTCCAACTTTTTCGCAGGCCTCAATGTACTCTCTGACAGACCGATAAGAGTCGGGGACTTTGTAGAACTTGAAAGCACAGGCACAACGGAACTCAAGGGCTATGTTGAGGATATTGGCTGGCGTTCAACAAGACTCAAAACCCTGGTGGACACAATTATCATTGTTCCAAATGCAAAACTGGCAGAAAGCATAATAATCAACTATTCAATGCCTGACTCTAATGTTTCAATCTATTTGGAATGCGGAGTTGCATATGAAGCGGATCTTGAGCAAGTGGAAAAGGTAACACTTGAAACAGTCGAGTATTGCAAAAAAACAGTTAAGGGAATGATTCCGGAAGTTGAACCTTCATTCAGGCTAAGGGAATTCGGTGATTCAAACATCAATTTCAGGATTTACTTTACAATCAATGAATACCCTGACCAGTTCAAAATCAAAACCGAGTTTATAAAAGAACTTAAAAAGCGTTTTGACGCAGCAGGAATAGAAATCAGCTGGCCTATTATGAAAATATACTATCCTCAAAAAGAAGTTCTCGGACATTATAATAAAAAATGATTTTGAAAAAAAATAACTAAAATACTCTGGAAAAAAAACGACTAAAATAACCGGCAAATATGCAAATTATTTATTTTATAAACCAGAAGTACTTATTTTAATTTTTTTATTTCTTCTGATTTTTTCTGATTTTCTGTAAAAAACATACATTTAAATATTATAATGAATAATAATTCATTATGGTTATGAATAATAATCCAAAAAAGGAGGTGGAAAATAATGCCACAAGAAGATAGAACAGGCCCTGAAGGAAAGGGACAAATGACAGGCAGAGTCCTTGGTTACTGTAAAAGTCAGGATACTGCAGGATTTGGAAATTCTGGCTTTGGAAATTGCCCAAGTGGATTTGGAAGAGGCAGAGGATTTGGAATGCGTCTTGGAAGAGGCTCAGGAAGATTTGCAAACGCAAGACCATTTTATCAAGCAACTGCTGAATACAATGCAGAAGATGAAATAAAAAATCTGAAAGCGGAGAAAGAAGAAATAGAAAAAAGAATAAAACAACTGCAAAAGGAGTGATTCAAAATGCCAAACAAAGATGGTAAAGGACCCGAAGGAAAAGGCCCAAAAACAGGAAGAAAAAAAGGCAACTGTGAGTTGCCTTCTTTCAAAAAAAAAATTTGACAAAAAAAGATAATTTAATGAATTGCAAATGAATAAATAGAAAATAATTTGACAAAAAAAGATAATTTAATGAATTGCAAATGAATAAATAGAATTGAATACAAATTCAATAAAATGTGTTTTGTTCAATTATTGATTAATTAAGAAAAGTGATCGAAGATGCCAAGACCAAGAATAAGAAGAAAAGTTTCAGTCGAACCTGACGTGGTTTACTTCAAGCCGGCAGGAGTTCCAATGCGAACACTGGAAGAGGTAACTCTCAAGATTGAGGAAGTTGAGGCTCTTCACTTGGCAAATCTTGAAGGGCTTTCACAAATTAAGTGTGCAGAAAAAATGAATATTTCCCAACCGACTTTTCACCGCACTTTGGAGTCCGCAAACAAAAAAATCAGCGATGCGCTCGTGAACGGAAAAGCAATTAGAATTGAAGGCGGGACTTTTGAAGTGGAAAAAGAATAGTGATTTTACTTAACACCATTGAATGTTTATATTTATTTTATTAAAAAATTATACTGAAACATATGATTGCTCCTGATTTTTTCAAA
>JANLGZ010000058.1 GCA_024653905.1 archaeon | reverse complement strand
ATGATCTCCGTACAGGGGCTGTTAAAAGAGTAGGTATAAACAAAGGGTCACCAAGAACAAGGGATGATTATATTGAACTCCTTAGAAGGGCAAAAAAAGAATTAGGGATAATCGAAAAGAAAAATCCCGTTTCGAGGGAAAAAATGCGTTCTAGGGCAGAAGTGGATGCGGGTAGGCGGAAGGCGGCAGAACAAAGAGAAAGAAATATGATGATAGTTAGACGGAAGAGAGCAGATGCAAGGGTGGCGGTTGAAATACGCACATTTCCTACTGTAAAACTTCCATCAAGAATATATCCTAATAATTCGCAAGACCCCTCTGTTGAGGCTATTCTTGAAGGCACTGTAAGGCGGGCGGGGAACACTGAACACATTGAAGGTGCAATTATAGGGATTGTGAAAAGACATGGAATAAATCCTTTTATTGAAGGAAGACTCAGAGCTGCTGCCGATAGGCTCAAACAGCATTATGGCTAGACTTGCGTTTATTCTCTTGAAACAATAATTATTCCTGCCAGCAAAACAATCAAAATTATTCCTAAAAGCAAACTATTGTTGCTTAAGAATGAAAGTCCTGTTGCCAAAAAATTATTATCTGGTTCTGGTTGTTCGCTTGGTTCTTCTATAGGAATATGAACCTCGGCAACATTTTGCTGAATTGGTTGTGAAGCGGTCTTTGAAAGAGTAGTGTATTTCTGCAAAAATTCTCTTCCTTCAGCCTGAACATCAAAAAAGATTGTTCCTTCTTCCTCATTCAAACCATTAACTGTTACAATTCTTTCCCCTGTGGTTTTCGGGCTTATGGTAAACTTTGTTGGAGAAACTAAAACATTATTAGAATAAACTGTTATTGTGATTGTTTCTTTGCTTGGGTTGTCTATTTCAAAGCTGACAAAACCCGATTTTCCTTTCAATTCAACTTCTGCGGGGTTATTCAATTTAACCAAATCAATTCCTGGTGTTTTTTCAGTGCCATTAACTCTTACATAAAATGTATCTGTTGCAATTGTACATGTTCTTCCTGAATTAAAGTGTCCGTTTATTGTTACAAATGCCGAACCTGTTGAATCTTCTTCAATTTCATTTCCAAAAGCTTTAACCTTAATTGTGGTTGTCTGGCCAGAATAAACCCTGCTCAAATCCCTGTAAGCTTCGATTCCAAAATCGGGACTGTAATCAACAGCTTCAATATTATCTATGTGGAAATCTTCGCTTGCGTAATTTCTGAATGTGAAATAAGCTGTTTTTTGTTCTCCTGGTTCAACTACAAAATTTTCTTCTCCGATTGCAAGTGAGCTGCAATCAGCTGTTGGTAATTGGGCTTCCCCGTAGTAAGTTACAATTGTTTCCGAAGGCACTTCTACAGGTGCTGGTTTTGGAGTAACTTCTGCCCATTCCTGCTGAGTAGTTTCTCTTGCAACAGTGTATGCTGTACTTCCCTGTGAATTACAATAAGCCCCGTTTCCATTTACACAATCCTGTATGTAAGGTTTGGTATTGCTTGCTCCATTCACATTAATGTAAAAATCTTTTTCCAAATCACTTCCTGAACACCTTACTCCGTCTCTGAATGTTCCTGTAACATTAATGGTTGCACTTCTTGCCATGCTTGGAACATAAGATTCAGCACTTAACTCAAATTCTATTCTTTCGCTTGAATTACTTTTCACAACTCCATCGTATTTTATGTTTGATACATCTACATCAAAATCATCAACATAAACGTAAATGTTTTCAAGGTCCATGTCCATTGAGGAGTGATTGTTTATATAGAAAGTAACCCTTCTGTTTTCTCCTGAATTAATATTAACCTGGTTTGTAGTAATTGAAACTTCTCTGCAATCAGTTCTGACTGTTGGATGATAATTTTGTCCTGTTAAAGTCGTATGTCCAAGGGCATAGTTTCCTTGAGGTGCGTAATAAGTATCGTATACTGTTGGAGGGTAATAGTATGCTCCGTAATAACTCTGGGCATAAGAACCAACCCAGTTAGGGTAGTAATTCCATGAATTATTGTAATAATAATAATCGGGGCTGTAGTATGAGTAATAATTAGAATATGGGTTGTTTACAAAACCGTCATCAAACGTGTACCATCCGGGTTCAAAGTAATTGTAGTTTCCGTAAGAGTAAACTCTGTATGAATGGTCGAAGTAGTACCAGTTGTCATAGGTATAGGAATAAGGGGATGCCGAATAGTAATAGTTGTTTCCGTTTGATACTTCAAAATAAAAATCATTTCCGTAATAACCTAAGAAAAACCCGGTGCTTGCTCCGCTCACTGAACTAGCTGAACTGATTATGAACAGTAGTGTTATTGCAAGTAAGCCCCAAGTTTTCATGTTTCCAACTCCTAGTTAATCCATGAAGGATAACTATTGTATGTTCTTGCATAATTGTACCCGTTATTATTAGCGTAATAATAGTAGCTTGAAGGGTAATAGTTGTAATTGTATCCGTAATTGTACCCGTAGGAGTAACTCCCGTAATAGTCAGGAGCGTATGTCCAATAACTATCAGGAGTATATGAGTTGTAATAATAGTTATCGTATTGGTACGGAGCTACATAGTA
>JANLGZ010000055.1 GCA_024653905.1 archaeon | reverse complement strand
GACGGTTACATGGCAAGACACAGTCTTGCTATGCCCTGCAAACTCAAAGTTTGCTCGGGTCCCCTTCTACAAAGGGATAAGCCTAGCTTCTTTCTTTTTGGTATCGCTTTCTTCCAGAATCAAAGATTCTGGGAGTCCGTGTACCAGAATGGTACCCGGTTTCTTTTTTATAAGAAAGAAAAAGGGATTTGGATACCTCTCTTCGCGTACAGGCCACATCACAGACAAACAAATCATTTGAAAAAAGTACAGAGAAACTGTTATTTTCCAAAAAAAGAAACTACTCATTTGTGCCTTTTTTCTTTTCGGAAAATCTGAAAGCCAATGCTTTTTTTGCCTCATATGCCCTGCGTAATAATGATGGCTTTTCACCTTTCTTCAAAGGCACCAAAACCACTTGTTTCGAAACTACATCATTTTTTCTTCGCCCTGTAAAAACGCCATTAGACCCCTGAAACTTATAACGGGTGGTTTCAGTTGTCATGTCCCGCGCAATGGCTGAAGAACGAACCTCGAAACCATTATTTGGCAGACTGGTCTTTCTTCGGTCAGAACCCCCAATATTATTTCCCCTAGCACCATTCATTGGCCTTCCAGACCCGACAGACAGATGATGAAGAAAATCAAGCAATCCTTTCGGCATAAAAACCCTAAAAATATATGAAAAGGACAGTATTAAAGCTTTCTATAAATAATCAGGAACAGCAAAAGGAGATATTAATGAAAATTAAAAAAATTTAGCAAACTAATATAATTGTTTTGTACCAAAAACAGTTCAGTTGATTTAATGAAAACAATAATTTTTCTTTTAGGATTAATGGTTTTGGTTGGAGGATGTACTCAAGGAACAGCCAATACTGAAAAAAATTATTCTGCAATAGATGGAAACGTAAACAGCATAACTGATAACCCTTATGTTGAGTCAATGAACCAAGGAGCTGATATAATGAAAGTAGAAAACGGAGACACAATAAAAGTTGAATATGTAGGAACTCTCGCGGATACAGGTGAAGAGTTTGATAAAAGCGAAGGACGAGGCCCGCTTGATTTTGTTGTCGGCGCAGGAAATATGATTAAAGGATTTGACATGGCAGTTGTTGGAATGGCACTTAATGAAGAAAAAACAATTCAGCTTCTTCCAGAAGATGCTTACGGTGAAGTTACTGAAGAAGCATTACAGTGGATACCAAAAACACAGATGCCAAGCGATATTAATGTTGAAATAGGAACACAATTGATTACCTCAAATGGCATGCCTGTAAAAGTAGTGGATTTGAATGCGGATTCAGTCAGAATAGATTTTAACCATCCATTAGCAGGAAAAACACTACAATTTTGGATTAAAGTTGTGGACATACAAAAGAAATAAAATAAGTTTTCCACTACTTTTCTAAGTGGTTTCTAATGACTGAATGTATTTTTTGCAAAATTGGTTCCGGGGAAATTCCTGCAAAAAAGATTTATGAAGACCAAAACACAATTGCTTTTCTGGATATTTTTCCTTCAGCAAAAGGACACTCTTTAGTGATTCCAAAAAAACATTACTCTACTTTGTTGGATATTCCTGAAATGGAATTAAAAGAATTGATTCAGATTGTTCAGAAAGTTGGTGCGGGGATAATGAAAGCGACTCAAGCAGACGGATTTAATATATTGCAGAATAATAAAGAAGCAGCAGGACAAATAGTTCCTCATTTGCATTTTCATATTATTCCAAGGTTTAAGGATGATTGTTTGAAACTTTCTTTTGGTTCAAAACAAGGCGAAGAAAAAGAACTTGCACACTGGGAAAGCCAAATCAAAAAACACATTTAATGATTCTTCAAAATCAATGATAACCTATTTTTCTTGCATTAATTTTAGAAACCGGCTTTGCACCGCTTCCATAATGCTCTCTTACAATATGTTTTTCAGCATCATTACGCGGGTTTAATTCCTGATGCTCCCCGAACTTCGCACCACATACCGGGCAAACGTACACTTTTATCCCCTCCTCGCTTTTCCATCCAAAGAGGACCTATCCTATTTAGTTAATCAACCCTAATTACTATTGGCGAGTAGTAAGTATATAATGATTTTCAATTTACACACATCAATGAAAAATGGTCGAAAACTTTACAATTGTAAAATTACCGAATTTCGAAAAATATTTAAACAATCTAAGCCTAGTTTAATTCATGAATAAATATTCAAAAGCACTATTTGTAATTCTGTTCATTTTTACTTTTTCAAACCTTGTTTATGCAGACGGCATGATGTACATAGAGCCTTATGATTCAGACATGGAAATCCTTCCTTGGATGCCCCAACCAGAGAATGCACAATTTGTAGCAATAAATTATGAAGACGGAATTCAAAATATGATTATTGGAATTGATACAGGGGAAATAAAAGGAAATAAAGCAGTTTGGATTTTTCCAGTGCCTGTAAATGCAAATGATATTGAAATTGATATTATGAAGGGTTTTCCGCAATTAAATGGAAGGCTGACAAACACAGTAAAGAACGATACAGTAAATGCAGCTTTTGCACTCAACGGGATTTCGCAAATCTATACTTTACCATTTTATTTTTTCGCAACACTATTAACAAACATAGGCTCAATGGCTGAAATGCAGTCAGCAGATTCATTAGAAATGAGAAAGAACATAACAGGATTAGAAATCCATGAACACATTGAAGCAATGGGTTTGGCAACAGAGGTTGTTTCTGGAAATGACATCGGAATTATTTACAGTTACCTAAAAATAAACGGGTTTGAAGTGCCTGTTACTTCAAAAGCACTTTTGGATGAATACACAGGTCAAGGATACACTTTTGTTGTGACTTGGATTAATGATGTGGAAGAATATAATGAACAAGCAGGAAAATCAGAAGAAGATCCTTATGACGATTATTACGGGAGAGTTAATTATAATAACCAATCAAAATTGCTCGGGGTTCAGGTTAGTTTTCCATACAAAGAAATTTACTTCCCTTTAAAACCAACAAGCATTTACAATGAAAAAGAAATACCCGTGGCAATTTATGTTATGAACCATGTTACTCCGACTGTTTTTCCTGAAATAGAAGAAAACACTGTAACAACTTACTTTGTTCAAAACAATTATTCTCCTACACAACCATTAATCGGATTTTTTAATGATCAAAGTAAAATAGACAAACTCAAATATACTAAAATAAAAATTGATACTCAGGCAAAAAACTTTACTGCGGATTTGTGGATTGCAAATTATTCTCCGCCAGATATTGCTTTAGCAGATGCTATAATTGAAAATTCGCTTTTGTTTATGATTATGCTATTTGCACTAATCTCTTGTTGTTCAAGTCTTATTGCTGGGACTTTTGTTTTCAGAAAAGACAAACCAGATTTAGTAAAATTCTTTTTGTTTGGATTGACAAACTTCCTCACATTAATTGGATTTTTCTTAATTGCCGAAAAAATCAAAATAGGGGAAAAGTTTGCTAAAGCAAAAAGCGAAAAATCACAAAAAACCGGATTTGTAGAAACACTTTTAAAATCAGGATTAATAGGGGCTTTAACAGGTGCAATTATAATCGGTTTATTCATTATTTCAACAGGATTAGATATAATAATCTCATCATTATTATACTTGTTAATTAACATTGCAACTATTTTCGGATTCGTCTTTGTAGTAGTAACAATAACCGCAATACCTTTTGTGTGGCTTTATTTAAATAAGAACAAAACAACAAAATTCACAATAGCATTCACAGGAACATTCATTGCAATGAACCTAATTCTTTGGCTATTATTCACAATCAGTTTATGAAAACTTTTAAACACGTTCTCTTACAAAACAAAGAATTAGCTTTGGTTATGGCTTATTAGACTTTTCATCAGCAAATTCTGCTTTGATACGCCTTAGTTCAACAAGCTCTTTAGAAGTCAAATGTCTGTCTTTGACAATCTCCCTCAGAGACTCAATTGCACTTACTGGAAGTTGTAAATAATCGGCAGTAAACTGAGAAGACAGTTTCAACAGAAACTCACGATAACCCCCTGGCAACCTGAAAGAAGTTTCACCGATTTTAATCGAAGTTGATGTGAAAATACGGGCAAATTGCGGTTCCATTTCAGGATTAATTCTACCAATCTTGCGAACTTCTACTGCCTCAACACGAGTATTAACTGGTTTTTTATTTCCATTTCGTTTTCTTGCCCCAGTGACAGACTTAACT
>JANLGZ010000039.1 GCA_024653905.1 archaeon | reverse complement strand
GGCTCAAGTTTCCAGCCCAAATAATCCAAAGCAGATTTATTTTCAGGACTGAACTTTGCATTTTTTCCCATTGAAGGAGAAAAACTCCAAAGTTTTTTGCAAAGCCTAACAAAAGGAGGAATTGTTTCCTTGACAAGTTTTCCTCCGCCAGAAGAAAAATCCTGACCGGAAACCGAAATTTTTCCGTACAATTCACCAATACTTGAACCGCCATATATTTTTTTCTTTGGCATTTATTTTCTGCTCCTTTTAGTTTTCAGACGTTTAACAAGATTATTTCTTGTCCAGTTCTTCCACTCTCCAAGAGCATCATTATAATCAACCGAACCAAACTCTTCTAACTGATCTTCCTTCAAAAGAACAAGTTTGTTTGTTGCAAGAATAGTATTTTCAGCTTCCAATAACTCGGGTATTTTAAATTCATTTTTCAAATCAACCAAAAAACTTTTTGCCTCAGAAGTCATCCTGATGCTTTTCCAAATTTGGTCAAGCGAAAGACCTGAAAGGTTGCTTACTTTCGAAAACAAGTCACTTTCTTTTAAATTATCCTCAATCAATTCAAGCTCATCTTTTTTTGCATTATACAACATTAAATCCAGTAAACCCCCTTCATCAGAAGGGTCATCACGCCAGTGTTTTTTAACCTCAGTAATCTGCACAACTCTTCTATGCCTTTCAAGTGAACCTTTAAATCTAATCGGCCTTGCAACACAAACAATATCTGTTGCTTTGAATGATGTTGTTGGCACTTCTAAATCATTTACAATACGATCCCAAACAGAGTAAGCTGAATCTCCGTGGATTGTTCCCATTACAATGTTTCCTGCCGCACCAACACGCATTGCTTCATACAAAACTTTTGCTTCTTTGCTTCTTACTTCCCCAACAATTAATGCAGAATCTCCAAGCCTTAATGCGGTTCTTAAAGCATCCTCAGGAGAAACCTCATTGCTTGTGTCCTTGCTTTCTCCAATAGGACTTCTTGTTTTTAATCTCTGAATATTAAATCCAACACTTTTCAAATACTCTACAGGAAGCTCAAGCGTGTCCTCCTGAACAATAATTCTAGAATTCTGCAAAATTTCAAGCATGAGAGCACCCATCAGAGAAGTTTTTCCGCTTCCTCTTGAACCGGTAACAATCATTGTTGATTGCGAATCAATGAAAAAAGACAAGAGGCCTGCTCCAAGAGGATTTATATAATTCACATCAATGAACTGAGGTAAAGTCCACGGGGTTGTTTTATGCAATCTAAAAGCAAATGCGGTTCCATCAGGAGAAAGCGGTTTGCCGATTGCAGCAATTCTTGTTTCCATTTCTGGCAAATCATAATCTAAAACAGGATGAGCTTCATCAAAAGGCCTTCCTGACATTGCTCTCATTTTTGAAACAAAAGAATCAGCCTCATCCTGCGTGTAAATAATATTTGTCTGACACTGGCCGAACTCTGAATGAACAAGATAAATAAGTTTGTTTCCAATCGGAGCATCAATGTAAATATCAGTGATTCTTCGGTCAGAGAGCAGAACTTCCAAAACACCATAGCCCACAGTGTACCTAGCAACAATCTGACTCAAATCAATTATTTCCTCATTCGAAACCTGGATTTTTTCTGTTCGGGCAATATCCTTTATCGTGGATTGATAAATTCTTTCAAAATAACGCCTGCTCTTTGCAAGATCTGAAAGAGAAGCTCTTCCGGGTTTATAAGTTGCAACTGTTTCTTTTGTTTTGCTGAGCAGAAAATATTTCTGAGGAGAAAGAGAATATTCAGGCAGATTTACAAAATAAAGTTTTTCAGTTCTGGTGGGGTGTTTGAAAATCTGAACAGTTGCACCTTTCACAGAATACTCATCCAACAATTCAAGCTTTTCCTCATCCCCAAATACAAGACGCGAACCAATAAAACTTGGCTTAACCTGCGCTTCAAAAAAACTTCTATAAAGATCATTTGTTTCAGGAACTTTTTCAAGTTTTGAAAGCAAAACCCTTGTCTTTCTGATTAATTCGATTGACTCAAAACTTGCTTTTAAATTAATAAGAGTTTTCAGATAAATATCTGATTTATTTTCATCAGGAGTTTCAGCAAGCCTAAGTTGTTCTTTCTTGAGTTCATTCAGAAGAATTATGTAAGAATTAATCGGATCATAAAGAATTTCCTCGTGTGCAATTTTCACAAGTGCATTGTGCCTTTGCCCGAAATCTTTTTCCTCCTCAACTTTAGGGTCTCCTAAATGCGAGTAACTCCAGACACTTTCCACCTCAAACTTATCATACAAAGCAGCTACTTCTGCAAGCATGCTTGTTTGTATTTCATCATAAACCCGCTCATAAACTTCCGCAAGAACAATCAAATCTGCTTCTGCTTCCGCGAGAATTTTCATTACCTGATAACGCGCATTGCGATCATCTGCCAGCGAAGGAATATAAAAAGAATCACGCGCATCAAT
>JANLGZ010000032.1 GCA_024653905.1 archaeon | reverse complement strand
CTCTTCTTTCATTCTTCTCCGTGCTTCCCCCAAAGAATCTAATTGATTCATGGTTCTTTTCCATCCAAAAGTAGCAACCTCGAAAGGAATTTTTCCCTTTAATTTTTTCACAAAACCTTCCTCGTTTGTAATTGCAATCAAAATCCCTGCGCTTTGTGCAATCATTTTATCCCTAACAAAAGAACTGCTGTTCCGTTTTATAAAATTATAATTATCATCCACCATATCCACAAATTCTATTGCAACATCAATTTCAACATCATTAATATCAGCAATAGGCAAACCCAAAGAAGAAGCAATTGCCGCAGTCTGCATGGATGTTGGAACAAAACTAATATGGTCAATTGGGATATGTTCCTCTTCCAAAGCAAGAGCTAATCTCTTAATGAACTTCTCTCCAAGTTCAGAAGAACCAATACTAACAACATCTCCGTCCTTGATATACCTAACAATCAGCTGTTCTATATGTTCTTCTTGCATGTGGAAAATTAAGGTTTAACTAATATTTATTAGTTCTTGGACACGGTTTTTTGTTTTATTTTCGTACAATAAAAAGAACCGTGATTGCAATAAGCAAAACAAACACCAATGGCAATTCAGGGGTTGCTGTTACCGCTCTTTCTCCTAATGAAAAATATTTTTCATCAGAATTGTTTCTCAAATGCTGTCCTGATTCTATCGGTGAAGCAGCTACTGAAGCAACGATTTTGTAAGTTCCTTTTGGTAATTCTGAAATATCAATTGCATCTTCAGTCCATGTTGTTGTTTCTTTTGAACCAAGGCTAATGGGCGTTCCTGGATAAGGGATTGTTCTCACAACAGTGTTTGAGCGGTCAATAATTTTTAACACGAGATTTTCAGGAATCTGTATCTCAGGGATTGCCAAGTTGTTTGTAATTTTTACTGTTGCATCCATCGTGCCATTAGTGCTGTCAGGATTTTTCAGGAAATATTCTGATTTAATTGTTGTGATTTCTATGTTCCAAACATCTGCTGTTTTGGGGGATTTTATTTCTATACATTCGGATGAACAAAAACAGTCGTATCCTGCTTCACAAACATCAATCGTCTGTCCGGCAGGTTCGCATTCTTCAATTGGCTGATTCTTCAAACCATCTCCGCAGTAAGAACACGTTGAACCAGCCAAATCAAATTCGATTGAAATTATTATATCATCATAATCCTTATCTGACGACCTGTTAAGCTGCTTGTCTTCAAAAGCATAAATTGTTTCCGGTGCGTAATCCAGAGTCAAAACTTGGTCATATGTGCCAATGTTAAGGGAATTTTTTTCTGCATAAAACAATAAAGAACCATCTGCAGGTTTTTTTGTATATATCGCAAAACCAAAAGAGTTCTTTACAGAAGCATTAATACTGAATGGAACCATGCTTCCGACTGGTTTTTCAGGAGTGTCTGCATAACTAGGGTCGTTCATACCCTCTGATTTAAAAAGAGGATTGAAGGTGCTTTTGTTTTCGTTAAAATAATACCCAAACA
>JANLGZ010000035.1 GCA_024653905.1 archaeon | reverse complement strand
GTTGATGCAAATGAAATTGAAGCAATGAGCAATAAGAAAATCATTATTAATGTTTTTTTTTGCACGCCTATTTTTTTTTCCATGTCATTTCACCATTATATAACTATCTTCTGTCACTGTGAATTTAAAGCTGACTTCCTTGTAACCGCCAAGAACTGACTTTATAATATAATTGCCTGGAGCAATTTCATTGAACCACAACAAATTATGTGTTCCTCCCCTGGTTATGCGTTCAATTGGAAAAACATTGCCAGTAGTAAGATTTGTGACTTCAATTACACCACTATAAACATCGCTTCCTGTTGCTACAATAGTGAGTTCGCGTGAAGAATCGTAAAATTCCACGTCTTCAAGAGCATTTGTGAAATCAACAACAGCATTGCCTACTCCTGTATTAAAATATTTTGGCGTGGATGGAACTCCTAAATCAACCATTTTGAATAACAGGCTTTCTGCCCCTTCGCCAAACTGATTCAAACCAGAATCAACTATTTCATAATACTGTGAATCATAATTTGGACGAGTTACTTCTTGATTCAAGGAGTGTTCCCACGCCTTTTTGAAAACACCCAAAGAAGTATCATGTGCAATGAACCCGCTTTTGAACCACTCCCACCAAGAAACATTCACAGGATTTTCTCCATCTGAAGCATCAACCCTATCAATCATTCCTTTCGAAGCGATTATCACTGCAGGGTCAAAATAACCAAAAAGAACAACTTCATACTCACTATTATCTTCAAGACCTAATGGTTGGAGAGAAAAAGCATATTCCTGATCTGGGCCTTCTGCACATTTTTCAGAAGGCAAGTAAAGAACCACAGGTTCTACACTCGTATCCCTGACTCTAAAACCGTTTTCTCTGGAATCTTGAAGCCTGTAAAACTCGAGCCTGCAACTCAACAGGAGCTCGTTTGGAGATTTTTGTTTGGCTGTCTTTAAATCTGCTCCAATTTCGGAAAAATAACCTTTTTCAGCAGCCCAAGTTGCCAGGTCTTTTGGGTCAACAACAACAATATCAAGACTGAAAATAAAATCTCCAACAACCTGAGCAGTAGCCTGTGCAAAGGCAGCAGTTTCCTTTTCATACTCTCCTTTGCCATAAAAAACATCCTCGGAAGTATCCCACTTCGCAACATTCTGTTCTTTATTCACATAAATTGAGTACTTTACCTTTGCCTCTTTTGAACCAGGATTGACTTCAAAGCCATTCATTAAAACATCAGGGGGTGCAGAAATCCAGTCTGCAGTAGATGACATTAGCCAGAACCTTGAAACATTATAAACCACTGCCGTAACGAGAAGCACTGCCCCTGTTGTTTTGGTGGCCACTTTCCCTACGCCAGCACCGACTTTTTTTGCCAAGCCAGAATTGGTTGCTTTTTCCCCTAAATCAGCAACAGAACTTCCCGCTGTTTTTACTTTTTTCCAATACTCAAAATTGTAAGCTGTATTTGCAAACGTTCTTGTTTTTGCACTAATTGCATTTTTAACCGCATCCCAGCGAACAAGTTTTTTGAATGCATTAGAAGACACGTTCCAAGCTCCTTTTCCTTTACTGGCAGTCCAAGCAGTAACTCTTCCGGTTCTTGTTTCTCGCGCCCAAGCAAGAAGCTTTGAGGTTATTCTTTTCAAAACACCTAATTTGTTTTTTTTATTGTATAATTGAGAATCAAAATCTCTTACTCTTTTAGCAGCATCATCTAACTTTCCTTTTGCAATATTAGCAGCCCCGGAATCTCTACCATATTTAGAAACAGCAGTATCAAATGCTTTTTTTGCAGAAGTTTGTTCTCTTGTGGCTCTTGCCATATCTCTTCTTAAATCATAAACTTGAGCATAAAGCGAACTTTGAGCTCTTGCAGCAGCTTCATTAAGCTGTCGAAAAGTGTCAGCAGAAACCTTTCCAAACAAATCCACATCATCCAACTGCGCATTGGCTCCTCCAGGAAGAAAACTTTCGTATAATGATTTTGGAATTATTCCATCATCAACGCCTATTTGAAGCAAATCTAACATGTCTGGAGTGACAGCATGAGAAAAACCAGCAAAAAGAGTGAGAAAAATTAGAATTGCAAAAAGAATTTTTTTCAATCAATCACCATTACTCACAAAACAATAACAAAGTTTCAATTGTTTCTCCTGTTAATTCAACATCGGCAGATGTAATATCAGGAGCATAATACAAGTAAGCGTCTTCTATTCCTTCAACAGAAGAATATGATTCAGCAAAATCATCAGCATCACTGTTGAATTCATTAACAGCAAATTCGTAATCGCCTTCAAGAGAATACATTTCAAGCAACGGATTCATTGCATCACAGCTTTCAAGAGACTCAAGCTCGGAAGCTTTTTCAAAAATGGCTTTTCTTTTCTCATTAAGTTCAACTATTTCAATATACAAATCTGCAACCTCGCCCAATGCTTTGGAATCGGAGGAATTGTTTGAGGCAATAGCGCTTTTAAAATCACGGAGTTCTTTTTTGAGTTTTTGGAATTGAGATTCCAAATAATTGTTCTCAAGCGTTCCATCCAAATCAAGAGTAAAGATTTCCCCTTGCTTAAAAGATACTATGGACACGTTGTTTTTTTCCACAATAGAATCAAGATTTGATAATCCCTCTGAAAAAGACCCTGCCGAAACAGAAGAAGACCCTTCACCCAAAGCGGGGAGTACGACAAAATAGGCGATTACCACCACTATCATTGCCCCCACTATAAAAGCGAGGTTCCTGAATCTTTCATCCATAACTCAACACTCTCCTTTAATTTTTTCCAAATACTTGGTTAATAAATTTTAAGTCCAAAATAGCCTTGCACTCGGCGACTGTTTTGCAACCTTTACTAGTTTCTGCTGGAGGCACTGGCTTAGATTCTGGCTTTCCGATTGAAATCTCATAGGCAATGGAATCTAACCATTTTCCTTTGCATTCATCGCCTGTTTTTTTGTCACATGTTTCAACACGCAACCAGACAGTCTCAACGCCTTCTACTGCTTCTTTCAAAGTCATTTCTTTTCCTTGGTAAAGCACTTTTTCATCAGCCTTGAAAGTGAAAGCGCTTGTGATTGGCTGTTTATGAGAAACGGCTTTTGAAGCATCTTCTGTTTTCTTGTTTTCAGAATCAATCATTCCGCCAGATTCTAATTGAATTCTTATGCAATCTCTTCCTGTTGTATCACAATATTGTGTTGCACTTGGTTTTTTTCTCCATAACTCAAGAGTCCACTGATAAATACTGCATAAGCCCTGATTTGATTTGAAGTTCACTGAAACCTCGTCATTGGGAATGTAATCAAAGGTATTAACCCACCTGTCTTTTGGAGGATTGGTTAAGTATTCGTCCCAAGAATTATCTTTTTTTATTTTGAGGCTCTCAATTTTTGGAGCACAGGGCTCGCTTGAACCCGGGTCTGTTTCAATGGACGCAAATGCTGATGATTGAGCAATTAACAATGATTCAATAATGAATATCGAGCCGACATCAAATTGGCAAACATAAATGCCAGGAATTTTTTCACTGCTGTTGAGTTCTTTGACTTCAGTTCCGTCAATTTTCCCAATATAAAGTGAACTTCTTCCTTCAAATGCCTTTGGGGAAAGAGTGTAAACTTTTGTTGTTGAAATATCAAATGGCATTGGAATCGCATCATCGGGCACGTCAATTTTTGCATTTGTATATCCTTCCTTAATCGCTTTTTTTGCTTCAGCATAAGAGTCAAGTGTTGCATTATAGACCTCTTTTATTCCTTCCCAGAATGATTCTGCGTTCACGACAACAAACGCACCGGTTTTTCCTGCCCTTGAACCGACGATTTCGGCAATAGTGTTTGTTTCTGCATCTTCACTAAGGGCTTTTGCTCCACTGCTAAACCAGTCAAGGGTACTATCAAGGAAAGAACCCATTGAGTTAGCACCTGAAGCCAAAACATCATAAGTTTTCTCCCATTTTGTTCGGTCATCTTTGATTTCTATTCTTTTTGCATCGATTTTTTTCTTTGCTTCTGTTTCAATTTCTGTTTTTATTTGCTCACATGTTTTTGATGTTGAAAAGAAAATATTTTTCAAAGGATTGATGTTCTCAAGCTCTATTTTTAGGAGCTTATCTTGCTCAACAAGAACAGGGGTTTTGTAGCTAATAGGAGGCTTGAATTTTATTGTCACTGAAGCAAACTCAGGGCTTGGGTCTGATTCTGAAAAAATAGTTGTGTCAGGCATATTTCTAGAAAGCAGGATTCCTGCATTAGCCGTGTTTACATAACTTGCTTTGTCTTGACAAGCATAAATAGTGATTCCTTCAGGAATAATGTTTTTTAGTTCTATTTGAATTGAATCTTCAGCAGACTCTTCAAAATCAGCAAATGCATTTTGCCTGCAATCCTCAAGACCTACATAAGTTTGAATTTTACTAACAGGATTAGTGAGTTTAACAAGCGCTTCTTCATGGGGAACGTAAATTTCCCTGGTGTTTGAATCAGGCTTGTAAGTTTGGTTCTTTGCAATTACAACAAGATTAATGTTTTCAAGCAATTGGTCATTGAGCAGGGATGTTACTTCTACTCTTATTCTTGGTTTTCCTTCTTTCAACTCAAATTGCGTTACAACATCACCAGGATCGAATGCGGGAGGTAATGGTTGCAATGAAGAGTAAATTGAAAAGTCATATTGAACGTCTTCCTCAAAGTCACCCTTTGCAAAAATAAAATGGTCTGTTGTTGCACTAACCGCATAGTACTTAATTTCCTGTGGAATTTTTGAGATTGCTGTTCTTTTTATCACGTAACCCTGAATTTCAGATTTATCTACATTTTTCCAGCTCAAGACAAGAACATCTTTTCTTTCAGGAGACTCCCACAAAAAATTTGTTGGACCATATTTGAAATCATAATAAGCATTAACAACGCTGTTCTTTACTGCTGCCGCACCGTCAGCAACTTTTTCAGCTGCACCCATAACTGTACCTGCACTTTTTCCAATTATGCCTGGATTATCCGATGCTTTTTCTTCTTGGAGCAAGATATTATTGGAAGCAAAGTAAGAGCTTAATGCTGATTTATTCTTCCCATGAAGACCATTGGTTGCAGGGTTTATTTTGGCTTTATTTCCAACAACAATAGTAAATGTTTCCATGCCATTGTAACCTGTTACTGCACTGTGCTTTGCCACGCCAACAGCATAGCCTGATGGAAGTGCTTTGTCTTCGCAAACTGAAAAGTTCTGGCCCGTAACATCCATTGAAGCATAACCCCATATGCTGTAGCAATCAACATTGCTTCCATTATACTCCAGAAGAACATCAAGGTTTTTTCCACCCGAATCAGGATCAACAACAGTGAATGTTAGATTTCCAAGATTAGTTTTATAAGTTAAAACAGAATTTTCAATAGAATTTTCATTTTTTGCATTATCGCGCATTATTTTTTCAGCTTGTTCCCACAAACCATCGTCCGCTGTATTGCCAATATTAAGAAAACTTGTTTCGCTACTTTCTCCGCCTGTTAGCCTGGCACTTATAGTAAAAACAAAATAATAATCATCATCAGTTGCAACTGTGTTTTTGTAAACATCAACACTGATTAGTTTGCTGTCACTTCCCCTATCTCCAGCAAACACCAACCCAGCAAACAAAAGAGAAAACATCAGCAAGAAAATAATTTTTTTATTCATCCGCAAAGCACCTCAAACTCTTTTCTTGAGCCCTGCATTTGAACAATGGCTGTTTCAAAAACAGTTGTTTCTATACGCAAGTTTGAAACACCAATTGAATGAGTTGCTGAGTATTGCTGGGAATAATTTTTTATCAAATCATTGTTTTCATTTGATAGCAGTATTATTTCATTCCCGATTCGGGTTATTGAATCGAAATCTCCGAGTGATTTTTGGCAGAGGGTTGTTCCGTTAGTGGTGTTAAATTCGAATGAATTAACTTTTTCTGCAAGAGAAAGCATTTTTTCAGAAATAATCAAAATATTTATGTGGATTTGGGAAAGTTTTTTCAGAGCAAGTGAATCGGCTGAATTTCCAAGACGAGATTCAAAGGAAGAAATTTTTTCTTTTAAAAAACCCAAGTCATCTTTGTTCAAGGAAGCTATCTCAGGAGCTTCATCAAAATCAACAGAACTAATATTGATTCCTTTTGAAGCCCAAATTGATTCCAGTTCCATCTGCTTTGATTCGAATTCACTTTGTGAAAATAACAAAAAATAAGCGCCCGCAAGAATTACTGCAGCAATTACTACTAACCCAATTGTTTTGACCCATGGCATAAAAAAACACCTATATATATTAACTATATTAAATAAAAAAGTTATATAATAAGGTTGTGCTGGATTAGGCAAAAAAGTGAACACAGTTAAGTTATTAGCTCAACATCAGCTTTGCCCGTTGAAACATCATAAGTAACAAAATATTCCCTATTTCCAACAGTAGTTGTTCCAATAAGCTTTCCGTCAATCCTGCTGAGAGTACCACTAAAATTGCGTTCAAAAGCAAGAGCACGACGTTCAAAAGAAAGAGCACGAATCTTTTTCGCGCCAACAGCCCCCAATTTGGTCAGCCCATAGCCTGCCGCAAAAATCCCTCCGCCTTTAATCGCAGTAGTTGCAATTGCAGAAGTTGCCCCCGCAACTTTCGCACCAAGAAATGCACCCGCAGCACCCGGAACAGCCGCACCTATACCAGAGCTTACAAGCCCTGGAAGAAAAAACAAACTGACCGCACCAACACCAATGGCGCCTGCAGGAGAACCCGTCCCAACCTTCCAAAGAGTTGAAACAACCTGTTGCCCCGCATCAACACCTAAATTAGCCCCTTTTTTGACACCCCACTCAAGTGCACCATAAGTTTTTGCGCCAACCGGCTGAAACACAGTAGTGTAAGCCTTAGGACCAATATATACAATACCTCTGCCGGTAGCTGAAACTGCACGGCTAATGCCTCTTCCACTAACCTGAACAAGTTTTAGAGTTCCAGCGGCTGCACGCACAGGCATTTTCACCACACGCACAGGAAGATTAACAAAAGTTCGCTTCACAAGCGGAATTCCACCAGCGTTCCTGGCACGCCTTTCACTAAAAGGATGCATTGCAGAACCCCACACGCCCCTGACCCCTTTCCTGACACCTCTGCCAACCTTACGACTTCCGCTTTTTACAAAACCCATAATAGAAATAACTCTATCCGATTATTTAATTCTATCCGCGTGAATTATTTGAATAGCAAGGAATCAAATCTGCCAAAGAACTGCCAAAGAAACAGATTAACATACTCAACCGCCGAAACGGTTGAGAAAATTCGGGGGCCCCAAAAACGGGGCCAAGTCCTGCTAAGATTATTTTAATAAATTGGGATTAGGCTCACATGGAAAAAAATCCACTTTATATATAGCATCCTTGGTAATATTTAAAGGTTTGTGTTTTTAAGGTCAAAAAAAGCTTGAAAAGAAGAAAAAAAGAAGGAGAAACGGTTTCCATTGGTTTGGAAACCGTACCCTGAATTTTATAATACCCATCCAACTCCAAAAGAAGCTAGAATTATGGAAACTAACAATATTAGTTTATACATTAACTCGTGGCGCATTGAGTGTTCACCCCTTTAATTATTTGATATACAGAACTATATTCTGCTATTTAAAGATTGCTGTTTTGAAATGACCATTAAACAGGTCAAAAACTTCGGAAAGCAAATACAATGAACTTTGTTTTGAACAAAATAAAGGGTTTTGAATAAAGTATTTATACTTAAAAGTATTTCTAATAATGAAATGAAAAAAGAACAATTATTATTTGCAGCTTTAGGAATCATTTTTTTGGTGCTTTTGCTATCAACAAGCGGCTGTTTAACCAAAAAAGGTTCATTGCAGGACAGGTTTACAAACAATAATAATGATACTAATGCCCCTGCCAATGGCAATGCAGAAAATAGCGGAAATGCTTCAAACAATAATCAAGAAGTAATAAAGAATATTGATGACAAAATCGATGAATGTTTTTTGGAAAGCAATGATGCTAAAGTGGATAGTTGTTTAATTGATCTTGCCAAGGTTGAAAAGAATGACAGTCTTTGTGAAAAAATAACTTTATTGTCAAAAGACAGGTGCTATCTTGATGTTGGGGTTTTGAAAAAAGAAGAAGTTATCTGCGGAAAGATTGAATCAACATCTGTGAAAGAAGAATGTTTAAGTGAAGTAGGATTGAAAACAAATGATGCTTCTACATGTGCTAAAATAATTTCAAGTCAGGAAAAAAGAGATGCTTGCTATTATAATTCAGGAAGACAAAACAAGAATTCTGAAACGTGCAAAAAAATATTCGATTCAACAACAAGAGACGAGTGTTACATAAGCGTTGCTGGTTCAACAAAAGAATATTCATTCTGCAATAGTGTAAGTTTAAGGAAAACATCTGAAGGGATTCAAAGAGACCTTTGTTACGAAGCAACAGGAAAACAACTCAACGGAGAAATCTGCGCAACAATTTTTGATGAAGAATTCAGAGCAAATTGTTTCAAAGACGCAACCAATGTTCCCGATATTAAAATTGATTGCAGTGTTTTCAGCGATACTAATTCAGTGAATAATTGCACAAGCTGGTATGCTTCATACTCAGGAGATATTTCTTTATGCTATGATCTTGAATTTGATAAAATTGAAACCTGTTTAATCAACTCAATTACTGCAAATCCAAATATTGACAATTGCAAAGAAATCCAAAATGCACATTATAAACTCAGAAATGAGTGCTACAAAGCAGCAGCAGTTTCAGAGCTTGATGAAAACATCTGCCAAAACATAACAGGAAATTCAAGACTGAAAAAAGATTGCGTTATAAAAATAGCAATTGAAAAAGAAGATGTTGATTTGTGTTTTGAATTAAGCGCCGCAGATATTGGAGATAGGGACACTTGTGTTTCAAAAATAGCTGAACAAACAAACGATTATATTTTATGCGAGAAAATTTCCACTGACAGGACTTATTACAAGTGCTTTGCAAACATCGCATTAGAATTCAATGCTCCTGAACTTTGTGAAAAAGCAGAAAGAACAGAACTAAGGGTTCTTCCTTACACTGGCACAGAACAATGTTACAAAGAATATGCAGTGCAAACTGAAAATAAAAAAATCTGCGATAATATAACCTTCAGTTCTTTTATGCAGGAATGTAAAAACGCAGTAGAAATAGCACTAATCTGCCAAGACTTTGATGGAATTTGTGACAAAAATTATTGTGATATGTCAAATGATGTTGACTGCATCCCTGGATTCACATGCACAAGCAACGCTGACTGTGGCGACAATAAGGTTTCAACAAGCGATTCATGCAACTCCACAACAAAACTTTGTGTTTACACACAAATTACCGAATGTATAGGTGAAGACAGATACTGCCCAACCGAGTGCACTTATACAGGAAATCCTGATGCAATAATTCTGAATGAATCAACAGGTGCAACAAACGAGGATTCTGACTGCATCGATCCTACTTTGCTTGGAAATGTGAGTTTTACTGTTTGGGATACTCCTGAAGAAAACGCAGTATATTCCTTAGCAAACCTGCCTGAAGCAAAAGTTATACTAATCAATGCAAGCGACAACACACCATTCAGCGATATTAGTTATTTCTTACGGATAGCAAATGCAGGCAACACAACATTGCAGGAAGCAACTTTTACCTATTCTGAAACATTAAGCCCAAAAGAAGAAGCATCAATAACAAACACAAGTTTTATGTCTGCTTTCATAAGCAATGCATGCGGATACGGAAATTATGATGGAGCAGGGGATTACACTATTAAAGCAGGCATTACAGGGTCAAACACTACCTCTAACAGAACATTCACAATCAGTGATGATTGCCCATAAAAATCTTTGAGCACTACAAGTGAATAGTATCTTAAACATTAGTTTTGTAAATTCATTATGAGACAGGAAAAAATAATTGTCCTTGATTTCGGAGGCCAATACGCTCATTTATTGGCAAGAAGAGTAAGGGATTTGAAGGTTTACTCTGAAATAATGGCTCCGACTGTTTCTTCTGAAGAACTTAAAAATGCTAAAGGAATTATTCTGAGCGGCGGACCCCAAAGCGTTTATGATAAGGATGCAATTGCTTTTAACCCGGAAATTTTTGAACTTGGTGTACCAATTCTTGGATTATGCTACGGACAGCAGTTGATTGCACATGCTCTTGGCGGAAAAGTCGAACCAGGGAAAGTGAAAGAATACGGTTCTGCACAATTAAATCCAAAACACGGAAAATTATTCATGGGCCTTCCTTCTAAGTTTACTGTATGGATGAGCCACGGAGATAAAGTAAAAAAACTCCCAAAAGAATTTGAAGGAACAGGCTCAACAAGCGATTGTGAATATGCATCAATTGCAAATGAGAAAAAAAAGATTTTTGGATTACAATTCCATCCAGAAGTAACACATACAGAACATGGCATGCAGATAATTTCGAATTTTGTTTTTGAAATATGCAAATGCAAAGAAAACTGGACCATGAAAAATTATTTAGAGCAAAAAATTAAAGAAATAAAAAAAGAAGCAAAAGATAAAAACGTATTTTTGCTTTTAAGCGGAGGCGTTGATTCAACTGTTTGTCTGGCTTTGCTTGATAAAGCATTGGGCTATGAAAGAATTCATGCTCTGCACGTTGACACTGGTTTTATGAGAAAAAATGAAAGTGAAACAGTAAAAAAGGAACTTGAGAAACTTGGAATACAAGAAGTGCATCTTGTGGACGCATCAGAAATGTTTTTTGAAAAACTTGAAGGGATTTTTGAACCTGAAGAAAAAAGAAAAATCATAGGACAACTGTTTATTGATATTGCACTAGAAGAACTCAACAACCTGAATTTTGACACAAGCACATGGTTAATTGGACAGGGAACAATTTATCCTGACACAATCGAAACAGGCGGAACTGAAAATTCTAAAACTATTAAAACACACCATAATCGTGCACCTCTTATTATGCAAATGATGG
>JANLGZ010000031.1 GCA_024653905.1 archaeon | reverse complement strand
TTTTCTCCAAGTTTCCATGCTGTTGTTGAACCGCTCGGACCAGCCCCGATTACTACAGTGTCATACATATTACCATTAGGTTTATACTGCAATAAATTTTAATTCGTGTTCAAAGACGGATTGCATTCACTATTATTTGAATAGACGCCAGAAACAATACACTAAAGATTAATGCTCCCTGAATAAATCCAAAAATGAAAGCCAATGGCATGTAAATCAAGTATGTTCCCAAAACAATTTTGGTAAACCCCCTGACTGTTTTTTTGCCTGCTGTTATTGCCCATGTTTTGGTTTTGGTTTTTTTGTCATTCTCATAATCCTCTATCTGATGAGGAGTTTCAGCAATAAGTTCCATAAGAAATAACGCAAAAAAAAGGTAAATTCCAAGAAAAACATTTTCCTGAATTATTGAAACAAAAAACAGAAACGGAAGTGCTATTGCCCCTAATGATGCAGCCAGCACTCCTGCAAAACCCATTTCCTTTAATTTTATCGGCTTTACTGAGTAAAAAGTTGCCAGTAAAAAAGCACACCATCCAATAAATAATGAAACATTGCCAAAAAGTGAAGGGATATACAAAAGTATTCCCGCAAGCAAAACCAATACAAAATAATTAACCCATTTTGGATTGTCACTAATTCCGAAGTCTTTTCCCGCCAATTTATCAATTTCCATTTCTGAAAAAGAATTCAGAATAAAAGAATACGATGCAATGCATACCTGGTAAAAAATAAACAAAATCAGAAGTTCAAAGTAATTATTTTGTGCAAAAAAAAGATAAATAACCGCAAACACAATGCTGATTTGCACTTTGGGCAGCCAGTTTCCTGCCCTTGAGAACTTGGCAAGTTTATTGAGGATTTGCACTAATTCCATTAATTCTTAATATGCTTTTCAAGTTAAATACTTTTTCAGTTTAATATAATAGAATGAAAAATGAAAATCATCTGAAAATTTTGGCAATCTTTCTGGTTCTTGTGCTGAGCTTTATTCTGATTGAACAGCCTCATTTGGAGAATAATTTTCCAATGCATTCAGATAGTTATGATAATATTGCGGTTGTACAGGAATCAATCCAAAAAAACACGATATTTACAGGAGACCCATTTAAACCTCCTTTGGAAAAAAGTTTTTTCCATGCGAATTTAACCTCCGCGGACTTTCAGGCAGGGTATACCGCAATATTGGTTTTTGCAACCCTTTTTGGTCTGATAAATCCTGTGAATCTTCCATTGTATTTTCCGTGGCTTGTTTCATTGCTTACTTTTACAGCAACATTTTTCCTATTAAGAAAATTATGTAGACAAGAGTTTTGTGCGTTTATTGGGGCTTTATTCATATTTTTCCTTCCGTCTTCCCAATTAATGCTTGGTCCAGTATTTTTGGTTGCCTCAAGCTTTGCACTTTTTTTGCTCCCGCTTCTTCTCTGGTTCGGGTATACTGCAATAACAGAAAAAAAATACCAAAAATCCTTTGCCGGATTAATCATTGCTTCGGGTCTGATTTATCCTCCTGCTGTAATAGTTGCATTGTTTTCTTTGCTTATTTTTCTTGTTTTTTCACCAAAACTCCTGAAAGAGAACATTTTCCCGATTTTAAAAACTGCAGGAATTTTTACAGCATTGTTCATTGGTTATGTTTTATTTTTGCTTGTTAAGGAAGGACTGAATCCTGTTTCGCTTTATTCTGAACACGGGTTTGGGTTTATTTTTGCTGTTGCGGACTTTATTTTTGATCAGTTGCTTTTCAGACCAAATTTTTTGCCGAATATTCCTTTTCTTGATTCTTATTTAGGCTTACCTTTATTCTTGCTGGGTTTTATTTCCATTGCTTTTTTTGCAAAAAAACAATACGGAAAAAAAGAAAAATTCGAAAAAAAAGAAAAATTCGAAAAAAAAGAAAATTCTCCATTGCTTTTGATTCATCTGTCAGCCGTATTATTTTCAGTCATGGCTTTTTTTGGGGTTTTTTTCGGAAGAGGCATCCTTATTCCTACTGAAAGAATGATTATGTTTGCGGCTTATTTTTTGCTGTTATCTGCGGGAATTTTTGTTTTTGAATTGTTTTCACTCATCTCTAAAAAAATCCCCCGAAAAGAGATTTTGGTGCAAAAAGGATTTTTGGCGAAAAAAGAAGTTCTTGCTGTTATTTTGGTGCTTTTGATTGCTTTACTGGTTGTGTTTTCCTTTCCTTTAAAATCAGAAACTCTGCAGTTAAACATTCAGCCTAATGAATTTGATGGTATTAATTGGCTGAAAGCAAACACTAACGAAAATGACCTTATTTTGGCGGTTCCTTATATTTCAAAGCCTATTGCGGTTTTCACAGGACGGCAGGTTGCATGTACAACCTCAACAAGGTTCGGGTGTACACCAGAATTAAACCTTCTTGTTTCGTCTTTTTTCTTTTCTTCCTGCCCTGAAAAAAAATTAGTATTAGAAAAATATTTTTACGCAGATTATGTTTTTGTGCAAAAGGAACTTGATTTAAAAACCGAGAAAATAATTTTTCCGGAACAGAATTGCGACTTCTTAAAACAGGTATTTGAAGGGGAAAATATAATAATATATAAAATAGAAAGCAATTAATTAAAGAGTTAAAAGTTTCAGTAAATAAAATCTGCCACAATCGCGATGATATCACTAGTTGAAAGGGTCAAAGGCGAAAAATTATGGCGTTTTCATTGCACAAGAATGATGAATCTAAGCGTAGATTGTTTGCTTTTCTTTTTTTGGTGCAGTTGATTCAATCATCGCAAGTTCGAGAGAAATTAACTGCTTGACTGTTTTGTTTTTGACGTCAAGAGTGTATAAAGTCGCTTTGCCGATTTTCCTGTTGGGTTTAATCACCCCGAGTTCCGCGAGGCGTTCAACGTATTTTTTTACTGTGAGCTTGTTCAAGTCTGTGTATTTTGCAATGTCTTTTTGCGTGTAGTCAAAGCCGATGTGCTCAATGAAATGGTCGAGTATGTTTGTAAGGGGCGAAGACCCCATTAAAAGAGCCAAGTTTGATTCCTGCATTTTAATTGCCATATCAACTAATATAAAACATAAAGTTTAAAATTCTATACTTTTAAAGGATACTATTATGACTAAGAGTTCTGGCATTACTTTAAAGGCCCAGATTCTTTTTAAGCTTGTCCGCAGAAGGCAGTGGGGCGGAAAGCACTCTGCAATTGATGATTTAAAAAAGGGTTTTCCTCCAAATACTCATGCTGAAATACAATCAGTTACAGATGAACTAATCAGCGAAAACATGCTTTTGGTAAAAAAAGCGTTTTACGGCACGCACGTTTCGCTCAACCCAAAAATGTCAAAAGAAATAAAGGAATTTATAGCCAATCTATACGGAGAAATCGCAAAGCCATACTTATAAAGTCCCCATGTTCTAAACGCATGTGAATGATTTTTATTGTTTGGATGCAAATAATTAGAAAAATATTTTTATGCGGATTATGTTTTAGTGCAAAAGGAACTTGATTTAAAAACCGAGAAAATAATTTTTCCGGAACAAAAATGCAGTTTTCTGGAAAATGTTTTTGAAGGCGAAAACACAAGGATTTATTCTGTTAATTTGACAGAATAACCCCCCTTGAATTGTTGTGCTGTAGGATGAATTTTTACATTTCATTGTTATGTAGTTTACTGTAATTTTATTTTCTCCCTAAACCATCTTTTATGTATACTGAAAAAGTTTGAAAAATTTTAATTTTTTTTGTTTTTTTGTATTTTTTTTTGTTTATTTTTTTTGTTTTATTTTTTTTCAAAAAATCGTTTTTTTGTGCTCAATTTTTTTCAATTCGGATTTTTTTTCTTTCAAAACCGTCCGAAACAATACTTATATATAAACCTAAATTGCTTAATTAAGAGGAAAAGAAATTTTCTTTAAATTTAAAGAGGGAATTCGTTGGGGCAATCCTTGTTCACCAGATTATTCAGCCAAAAGCTTAGCGGTCAAGCATTAATTGAAAAGCTTGCTTTACTAACTGTATTTCTGGTTCTGTTTGCAATTTTCATAAGCGCATTCAATGTTTTTCCTGAAAATAATACCAATTCCTGGCAGAACTTTGCTGAAAAAATTAATCTTGGTTCTGAAAATACTGGTGAAGAAATAGCTTATTTTCCTTC
>JANLGZ010000029.1 GCA_024653905.1 archaeon | reverse complement strand
GCATCTGCGTGTATAAATTTCACATCTGTTGGTAATACCTTGGCCCAACGCCCTTTGCCACGCAAATCTTCAAGTCCTTTTCGCGTATTCTCAAGCTGCCGCTGTGAAATATCAAGAAAGTTGCCCTCACGGGTCTTAACAGGGCGCTGAATGCAAAACCTCCTGGGCCAATCTCCAAGACATTTGACATGTCAAGCGTTTTCGCAACCCGCTCAATTGCCCCTGGTTCTGCAATGACAGCTATCTGGTAAGCTTTTCTTTTCTGTGCAAGGTTGTCATAAATTTTGGCAGGGTCCTCAAACCACAAGGGGTCTTGTGTGTGAACTATCCCATCACCAGAACCCCCCTGGCCTTTTCTTGCTTCTTTTCTGCCTATCCTTCGCGCAGCCCTATTGAGCATGAAAACAATTACGCATCCAGAGATTAAAATGGTTTATTTTAAATAACCTGAATTGCTATTTTATAATTAGTATGCCATCATTACTGAAAAAAACTAAAATTTCCAGTGCCCGAGGTTTAACTTCCCTCGTACAAAAAGCAAGGATTATGAGTGAGAGCCTTTTTCAAAGAGGAAGTATAACTCTTGAAAACGGGGTTTATCCAGTTAGAAGGGGTTTTTTGCGCTCGGCTCTTTTAAAAACTACCGCAAACCTTAGCCATATGTACCCCGAGATTATTTCTCGTGGTGCCTCGCTTAAGTGGAAAATGCGCCCCCTAGGCGGAGGAAAAAAAGAAATGTTTGTAACAATCAGTGAAGGAAACTATAAGTCCGTAAAAGAGATGTTAGACTCAATTAAGATTCTTATTAGTAATGCAAAACAAGTTGCAAGGCAAAAAGGCGCAGATTCTATTTATTTTCATGACCTTGAGATAAGCCCCAGTAATCTCAAAGGATTTGGCCTTCAGCTTGTAAAAGAAAGAGTAGTGAAACAACCAGGTGGAGCTGTTTTTAGTGAATATGGCATAGGTGGCGTAGGGGTAGAAGGCCACGAGACCGAGGTTCTAAAATATGATTATGTTCGCCTACTTTAGCGGGAAAAAATTTGCATTTGGAAATTTACTTGAGAAAAAAAATCATGCTGCCTTTCCGTGATTTTTAGTGCGCTCCAAGAGTTCCAAGGTGTTGCTGGAACCAATGTAATTGATTAGGCGCTCCTTGTGCTGTTGTTCTATCCTCTCAAGATAAGGTACAAAGTGCTCACGCCTGTACATCAAATCATTTCAAGTGTTTTTTGGAAGCAATGTTTTTCTTTCGCACAGCCTTTGCAGGGGCTATTTTTGGCATAGGGGATAAAGAGCTATAAGAAAGGGCTCCCGAACCCTTAGCAACATAAAGTTTAGCTTTTGGGAATGCGTTTTTTATAAGCTGAAGTGTGTCATGGAGGCAGTGTTCACGATAACCTCCAAGCATAGTAAATTTGGATGGCTCGAGGTTTTTTCCGGACAGCATTTCTTTGAATGCATTTTCCGGAAATCGATGTGTAAAGAAAAACGCTGACCCTATGCCTTCAAGTACCTCCACTCTTGCGCCTTGGGCATTTTCATTCAGGAAATTTCTGAAAGCAAATTCCCCTTCCTTAAATGCAGCTTTAAGTTCATCTTGACTGGGTTCAACAGCATACTTTTCCCACACAATCGGAATGCCATTGTGCTTTGCATTGCGTAATGCTCTTCGCAGGACATTTTTGAATCCTTCAACCTGTCTTTTAAAATTTGTGAATGCTGGGTCCATTAAAACAGCGTCCTTTGAAAAGTCCCGGAAAAAGAAATCAGGATGCACTAAATAAAGAACGTGACCAGAGTAGGTGTTTGCCATTTAAATAAATAAAGAGTGACAAGAATTTAATTAAATCCTTTTTTTAATTCCTTTTGCAGGAAAACCTTTTGAATTTAAGCAGTGTTTCGGTTTAATTATTTTTTAAATGAATAAAACTCGTTGTCCTAATTTTTGTTCATTTTTCCTTCAAAAGCGATTTCTTCAAGCTCTTTTCTGATTGATGGTTTTTCTTTTTCCAGTAGTGCTTCCGGCAAATTTTCTTTTTTCCCTTTCTTTCCTATTGCGACCATTGCCTCAACAGCATATTTTTCGCTCAAGCCAATAACTTTGCCTGCTTTTTCATAATCGAACCCGGCCATCGCATGAATAACATAATTTCTTTTTGTGCCCTCCAACGCAAGGCTCATCCACGCCGCCCCTGTATCAAAAGAATGTGTCGGTGCAGGTTTTTCCTTATACTCCATTGTTTTTCTGGAAACAACAACCACTAATACAGATGCATTTTTCGCCCAAACTTTGTTTCCATCAGCCAACAACCCAAAGAACTTTTTCCAATTAGATGTGTTTCTTTTTGCAAAAACAAATCGCCATTCTTGTGCATTCGATGCTGAAGGAGCCCATCTTGCTGCTTCAAAAAGAGGCATTAATTCATCATTGCTCATTTCTTCTCCGCTCATAGCCCTGGCAGACCAGCGATTAACAAAAATAGAATCAATTTCATAATTAGGTTTCCTTATTCCTTCAACATCCTTGTTCAAATGCATAAATATTGTTTAAGTGTAAATCCATAAAAGAAGCTTGTTGTGAAAAAAATGCTGATTTCATCATTCGTTTCATATTTTTTTAGGGTGATTATTTTTTTTACCTGCGAGTTAGCTTATCTGCTTCAGCAATTTTCCTTACTTCTTCCGGACTAATAGCCCCTATTAGTTTTGAAACTGTTTTCGCAATTTCTTCGTGTGTCCTGCCCGTCTTAGCAGCCAATCTAAGCTGTAGAATAACCGCATTCACAACCTTTTCAGGTATTTGGTAACGGGGTTTGGTAATCCTTTTCATAGCAGACGCTTGCACTTTTACTGTTGTTGCAGGTTTCTTCGGCGGAACAATTGTTACTGCGTTACTTTTTGGTATTATTGTTGGTTTTGGAGCAATATTTTCTGCAGTGCTGTTCTTTTCATTCGGTTCGGCAGCAATTCCCATTACAAGGTTTCTTACTCTTCTATAAATTTTTTCAGCATCTCTTCTTGAAAGATTATTTGGGGATGTTTGAACAAGTATTGTAACTATATCCTGCCTGCTTTTTTTTGCAATAGTCCAAAGCTGATGTGCAATTTTTTCATCCTCGCTCCAATTTTTAATCAATCTTGCTCTTTGGGTTTGAACCGCCACCCTTCGCCCATTAGCCACGAGTTCTTTATGATCCCTGACTCTCTTTGCCAATTCAACGGTCCTGGTGGATCCGGCATTCAGCATTTTACGAACATCAGTTTCGGTGTATGCAAAAACAGTTGAACCATCAGAAAGCGTTTTTTTCTTGGATAAAAGTGCGATAATTTCCTCATCAGTTGCCGCAGGTTGTCTTTTCGGCATATCATGATAAACAATCTGCTTTGATTCTTCCTTGGTTCTCAGATTAAACCTGTCTCTTATACCTATCACTGTATGTGCAGGCAAAACAAGACCAGGATAATGTTTTTGCATAAGTTCCGCAATTCTTTTCGGATTGTAAGTAGATGCCCCAAGCAGAAGACACACTCTTCGAAACTGTTCAAAGTTTAATGGATTCTTTCTGGGTGTTTTGCAATACACATTGAAAAGCTGTTCAAAATTATAGTTTTTTACTCTTGCCTTTCGTTGAAGTTTAACTTTTTGGCTTAATACCCCTACGCGTTCCATTGGCTTTGGCATGAATTATATTAGTTTTTCGCTGTTTAAAATCCTTTTGTCCTAAAATGCGTGCTTACTTGTTGTTTGGTTATCCAAATTCCACTGTGATTTTTTTGGTTTTTGTTTCAGGAATAATTTTTTTGCCTTTTTTCTTTAGTGTAAGTATGCCGTGTTTTTTCAGGATGTGCACATCCCTGCTGACGGCTTCTTGTTTTCGCCCTATTTTGGATGCTATTTCTCCAATACTCTGGTCCTTGTGGTGCTGGATATACTGCAAAAGATTCATTTTTTTGGCTGAGAGTATCGAAGCGAGCTGTTCTACTGATTCAACGTATATTTTGAGGTCCGCTTCCACCTCTGCTTTTGAAGGGTCTTCAATTATTTTCTTGACGTCTTTTGCCATGTCTCCGCCAATCACCAAAACAACTTTTTCACTCATTTTTCTTCACCATAGTTTCTTTCATAATACTTTTTGTATTTTTCATGATTTTTTCTCAAATAATTGATTGTTTTCCAGACAAATTCGCCGCTTAATTCTTCTTGAATAACTTCTTTTTCTGGCGGCCTCTTATAGCACAGGTCTTTGTGCAAAAAACCATGTGCACAATCATAACGCAAAACACACTTCTGCTTTCCATTAATTTCGCATACAAGACTGACTGACGTCTTAATCGCCCGCCCTTTCTCCAGAAAAATCCTGGCAATTATCCTGCACATGCCAGAACCAAGTTCTTCTTGGCTTTCCTTTACTCTCAACACAATCACAAACC
>JANLGZ010000030.1 GCA_024653905.1 archaeon | reverse complement strand
ACATAAAAGCAATTTTAGAGGAAGAAATTCTTGGAGAAAAACCTCAGATAGAATTTTTGGGTTTGTTTCAGGATGGGGATAGGGAAGCAAAAGTTTTGACTGCGGGAAATATTTACAAGGCGAGATTCAAAATCAGTGTTCCTACAGAATCGAATTATGAACAGCTTGGTTTTTTTGTAAGAACAGGCAATGAAGCTCTTGTTGAGAAAGATGATTTTTACATTGAATCAATAAATGCCCCCGATGCTTCAATTATAAAAGGAAGAACATTCAGCCCGCCAAAAGGTTCTGAAGAAGATAATGGAAATGTCACAAATAATGAAGCAAAATGGGCAATTGCCACATGGAATAAAGATGAAATTGAACAGGGAATTTACATTGCAGAAGCAACAATAATTATAAGAGAATCCACAACTCCTGGAAAATATCTGCCGATTTTTTACAGAGCATTTGCAATCACAGGAAATGGAGAAGTAATAAGGGATCCTTTTGATTCTCAATTAGGAAAAGCTGAAGAAATCTCTTTGAAGGAAGGGCTTTATGCGGAAGCGTATGAAAGAGGATTTAATGAAAGTGCGTTGGAAGAATGTGATGAAGATTTTTGTTTTAGTAATAATCTTCTTGATGTGAAAGAGGACTTGTTTGTAATTGAGCCTTTTGATGTCAGAATTTTTGGAGATTATGAACTTGAATTTAATATTACAAATGATTCTGAAACTATTCACAACAATGCATTTGTTAGAATAAGCAATTCTATAGACGGAGTTTACGAAGATGAAAAACTCAAAATACAAAATTACACTTTTACAAATGCTGATTCACAGGAATTCGGTTCTGATGTGCCTACATTTAAACTTGATCAAATAACTTTAGGGGATTTTCGAAAATCAAAAACCGTAAAGGCAAAGCTTTCACTCAGGCCTGAGGTAATCGGAAAAACCGCAATATTGGTTCAGATAGTTTCTGACAGGCAATTGGTATTTGAAAAATCCATAAACTTTAATGTTGTAAAAAAAGAAGATTTGAATGTTGCTATTCAGCCAGAAACAATGCCAGCATTCACAGAATTTGATTTGAACATAAGTGCGAGGCTTTTCAAAACTGATGAGGATTTTGATGCAGTTAAAGATGCTTTGGTCAGGGTTGAAAGAATTACTCCTGACAGGGAAAAAATTGTTTTTGTTGCAACAACTGATGGAGAAGGAAAAGCAGTTATAAGGATTCCTGCTTCGGAACCAAACACGATTATAAAAATCAGGGTAGAGAAAGAGGGGCTTGCCGCAAAAACTTTCAAATTTAAAGTAAGTGATAAAATACTGGAATTCAATCCTATGCAATTGGAATCAGTGTTGGATTTAACAAGCAATAATGAAGAACAGTTAGATTTGGAAATAAAAAATCTTGTACCTGTAACTCTGCATTTGAGTCAGGCAAAATTCAGAATCAATTCACTAGGACTGCTGGATATTTTAAAAATGAATAATTGGATGAGCCAGTATGTTAATGATGCAAAGCTCCCTCATAATTTTTCAAGCAAACTGCAGGTGCTTACATCAATTAGTGAAGATGCAAAGCTTATTCCGGAAGCAAAACAGTTAAAGGGAAATCTTTTTGTTGAAGTTGCCAATGCGGATGAAAGCATTTCGTGGCCAATGGAAGTACCTATAAAAATTACAATCAATCTTGCAGAGCCGCCGAAAAATCTTGGGTGTCTTGAGGTTTCTTTAAAAGAATGGAAAGACTCGACTCTTGGAGGAAAAGCAGAAGTTGAATTTGTAATCAGGAACAATTGCATAACCCAAAAAAATCAGCCGCTTGATTTGAGGAATCTGCAGGCAAAAATAATTTGGAAGTCAAACAAAATAGGAAACGTGGAACTGAAAGTTCTTGATCCTGAAACAAATCAGGAAGCATCATCTGTTCTTACGGATGGAATTTATTCAAAATTATTTGATCTTGTTCCTGCAGAAAAAGAATACATCGGGTTATTGGTTTTTACTCCAAACGGAGGAACACTTGGAGAAACAGCAGAATTTGAAGTTATAATTGATGCCGCACAATTAACAAATGCAGGGGAACAATTGGTTGGAGCAAGCAACAGCATTGCATCTAAGATTAATATAATTGATTTGAGCCAGTGTATTCAATATACTCCTGATGCGGAAGCGGGACTTATTATTGAAGCGGGACAGGAAGAAGGAACAATGGAAATCGATATCAGCAATTGCGGAAATGTGAATGTTGATTTTTGGATGTGCAAAGATGATAAGGGCTGTTCAGGCGGAGTTGAAGGAGCAATAAGAGTTAGTCCTGAACAATTTAGTTTAAGTCCATTAAAAACAAAACAATCATTGCGCGTTTCTAGGGATATCATTTCTGGAATTTATGGTGCACAAGTTCATGTCAGAACTCCCGGAAGCAATTACAGAAAAATTTCAACAATTGATGTTATTGTAAAACCAGATCCGCTTGATGCATTTGAAATTTCAAAATACGAGTTCATTATGATTGGTGCGGGAAGCAAGGATTCTGCTTTACTCACAAATAAATATTTAGCCGAGGAAGTTGCGGTAACGGCTAGTGTTTGTGATTGGGGACTTGCATCAGAACCTGATAAGATGAAAGAGGCAGCTATGAAAGGAGGAATCGGTGCTGCAGCAGGTGCACTTTCAGGAATAGGTCCTGCATTACAGGCAAGTAAGGTTGCGGCACAGGCAGAAGCAGCAGCTTCCGCTACACAACTAAAGGCGGCACAGGAAGCATCCAAAACAGCACAGGAAGCATCCAAAGTAGCAAAAGGCACAGGAGAAACTATGTGTACCTCTCTTCAAACAACTAAAACTAGTGTTCCGGGAGCAATAACAACATGCAATAAACCATTTTCAATTGCAATAGGAACAGCCGCAGATAAAGCCGGACCCGCAGCTTTAACAGCAGCTGAACAATGTGAAACAGCACTTAACGCGCAAAAAGGAATTTCTAATGAATTCAGTATAACAGGTGACAAGCTTAATGAAGGAACTCTTCTTACTGATTTTTTTTCTGGAACACCTGCACTTAGCGAATCTACAATCAGTGCCGCAACAGCAGGAGAAGACATTACTACAAAAGAATCATTAATACAGGAAATTGCTGCTCAGTTAGAAATCGCGGCAACTTCTTTGGAAGCAGGCAGTGCAGCGATTGTGGCTTCAATAGCGGCATGCACAGGACCGCAAATATTAGTATGCAAAGCTGATATTGCAACGTGCAGTGCGGCAATTGGTACTGCAACAGGAGACGTGCAAAAAAGCGTTGCTGAAGTTGAATCTTATTCTGGAAAAGAATTACTGGATGAAAAAACAGCATCTGCTGCAGTTAAAGAATCCATTTCAAAAGCTCAGGAAAGCATACAGCAGGCTTCGGTTAATATGAATCCTGCAGTGCAGGCATCACAGTTGGCAGGAAGTGCTAATGGTCTTGGGTTCGGCGGAATAATGGCAACCTCAACTATAGGCGGTTTTTTAATTGGAGGTTTGTCTGGATTTTTATTTGGACAGGACCCATGCGCTCAACAACATACTGCTAATTTGCCGGATTATGTTATTAATGTTCTTACTGATGCGGTTCCTCTTGGAATAAAGTCTGAAAATAAAAACTTCAGGTTTTCGTATGATATTCGGTCAGCAAGAATTGTGGGAAATTATGCACAGCAAACCATTGGAATAGTTGCAACTAATTTAGGAATTGAGGACCCTGAACCGGTTTATACAACTGCAACATTTAATATTATTCAGCACATTCACTCAAACCCAACTGAAGTGGATAATGATAATTTTGGACCATTTAATGTTCCGGACAGAAAAATACAAAAAATAGAGCAGAAAGTGCATTTGAAAATCAAAACACAGGAACCGGAAGAAACTTTGCCGGACTTAACTTTTGATACTCTTTCATGTGTATCTGGAAATAAAATTGGAAGAACTGGCTCTGGAGCACTTCCGAAAGTAAAAATGAACTGGGGTTTTGGGGCAAATGGGATAAACCAAGATTCATGTGCAGAAGAAAGCACGGATGGAGTTTATTGTGATGCAACACAATTCTCTGTAATGTTAAGTCAGAAAATGAATAGCCTAATGGATTTTTTCAATGTAAATCCCGTACTTCAATGCCCTGCAAATCCGCTTGCAGAACAATTTGACAGCATAAATGCAAATCTTGGAGTAAGCAGTGCAGATTATTTGGGAGAAGAGTGTTATTTACCCGTAACAACAGGAATTCTTGATGGCAGACCTGCAATAATGAACTTTGTTGATGCAACTAATATTTCAGGAACACAGGAAATTGGAGATGCAACCGAATTTGAGAAAACAATACACTTCAATGCACTTCTCATGAGAGATGCATTCTCTGATGATTTCCAAAAAGATTTTGCAAGATATTATTCAGACCAGAGATTCTTTGATACTCCTGAATGGTTCTATGGTGTTGGTTTGGATTCTTCAGGAAAAAGCTACGGAATAGCAAGGTTATTTGAAGAAGGAAGAATAACATTCACAAACAAGTTCTTTGACTCGGAAGAGCTTTCAAGCGCTGGAGTTTATGATGTGCTCATAAACATTACAAGCAATGACGGAACTTATAAATTCTTTAACTCCAACGGAGAACCTAATGTACAGATAGAAATACAGTTCCAATTACTTCAGGAGCCAAATCCTAACTCAGCATTTTATTCAATGCCACTTGATGGATTAGTGGGACTTGATGGAGATTCATTCAACAGAAATGGTTATGGTGTTAGTTTTGAAAACACAAGAGCGGATAAACTTATTACAATAAGCAATGAAGCTGAACCTGTAAGAACTTACAATGATGCAGGATCGAATCCTATTGTGTTTGTAAATTCTTCTTTTATAGATAGCTTTTATGCATTGAATACATCTCCTTCGGAAAGGGGAAATTTATTAGAAGTGGAAAAAATTTCAGGGGACTCATCACAGCTCAAGTTCAGCCCATCAAAAGCAACTCCTGTATTGATGAAAATCAGTGCAGACCAGACTTCTGATGAAGAGCTTTCAGTGTTTTATACTGTTAGTTCAAACAATGTTCCTTTGGAAGTTGGTTCAAGTCTGACTTTTTGGGACGGGGCAGGGGCATGCCTTGATCCGCAAGGTGTTCTAATAACAGAATCATTTGATCAGAGGCCTGACAGATCAGCTGACTCAAGAGATAATGTTTTGAACTGGAGATCCGCATACGGAACTGACTTTGGAAGCGTACTTTATACTGGTGATACTTATCTAAGAACTGTTTTCTACACTGATCCGCACGGAGAATATTCCCTTAATTTAGAATTGCCTTTGGATAATGCAAAATTCCTTACTCCTGATGAGGAAGGCATTATAGTTCCTTTAGAGGGAATCGGAAAAGAATTAACAACAGTAAACAGTATTGAGGATGTATTCAATTTGGTTGAAAAAGAACTTGTTTGCGTAACAGATTCCGGGAGAAAAGCAAGTTTTTTCTGGAATCCGAAAACGATTTATGATATTCAAGGAAAACAAAGAAATATATCTGAGTTTAGCAATTCACTTACTGCAGGAGAAACCTGCATTGGTTTAGGTGATTAAATGTTTCCATTATTTATTTTTGAACTATTTGATGATGCCAATTTGATTATAAAAATTTTTGTTTTAATGACACTTGTAAGCTGGGTAAAAAATCATGTTGGAACAGGACCCTTATCATGGATTTTAGTAGGAGGCATGGG
>JANLGZ010000026.1 GCA_024653905.1 archaeon | reverse complement strand
AATTTCATTTGCATCAACATTAACAAATCTTATTCCTGGTATAATGGCAATTCAAGCATCAGTTATAAGTGCATCTAACAATCCAACATTTGAAGTTAACTTGGTTTTTCCGGATAATTTTCCAACTGAAAAACTCACAGATGTTTCCGAATCAATTATAATAAAACTCAAAAAACAAAATTCAGAAAACACCATTTTTTATGAGGACATGACCGCTTCTTACGTTCCTGCTATAAGTGGAACATCTATCAATTATTATTTGGAATACGGGTCTTATGTTTTTTCCTCAGGGTATTTTGAGAGCTTCGCTGTTGCAAGTGGTTTGTCAAATATCATTAAAGGAAATGTTACACTAACTAAAACAGGAGAAGGCCTTGTGGTTTCCGAGCCCGAACCCATACTGCCTGAACCAGAAACCCCTCCATCATCCGATAATCCATCAGGTGAGCAGGTTGCAGATTGCGGTTTTGCGGGAAATCTTCTAAAGAACTGCGGTTTTGAAGAAATTTATATAACTGGCAGTAACATTCCAGCAGAATGGGAGGCAGATGAAAGTTCTACAATCAACCCGATTTTTTCTTTGGAAAATAGTTCCCTTTTTGGTGGTTTTTCTTTGGAAAAATTACTGCTTGGTAAAAGTACATTGGTCTTCAAAAAAACCATTGCAGATAATGCTTATGGTTTGCAGCAATCAATTGAACTTGTGCCATACGAAATATATGAATACGGCGGTACAATAAAAATGGTGGATGGTTCAGGACAAAAACCTGCATGTTCAATATATTTGGAAATTCCAGGCACAAATCCTGATGGTGTAATTGACCTCCTTCCAAATAGTGGCACCAGCATAGCTGATTTTACTTCTGTAAGTGAAAGCACCTTACTCAGCCCCCTGAAAATAGGAGCGCCTTCAGGCGGAAAGGTAACCGTGCAAATCAGAGTTACTGCCGCGCTATACGATGATGAATCAAAATGTTATTTTGACAACCTGTTTTTGCGCCCTGTTTCAGATTCACCCGCTGAGCCTGGAACTGATACCTCTGATGAAACTCCAGAAACCGAACAACCGCCTTCAGAAAACAGTAGCGGAAATTTAATTTTAAACGGAGATTTTGAGGGCGGGCAAACAGAAAATGTTCCTGATTCTTGGGTTTTGAGTGACGCAACTCCAGCCGACAGTTATAAAATAAAAGTTTCAAATAATAATAATAATAATAATAATCAACTTTTGCTGTCGAATGGAAGCATAGTACAAAAAGTAATTGGTGTTAAAGCAGGTGCAACATATTCAGCAGGTGCAAAAATAACGTCAAGCAACAGTAACGATTGTTCGGTAATGTTCACTGCTCTTGATGCAATGTCAGATAAAGATATTTCTAAGTCCCTCAATTCTACTGGTAAAGTAGAACTAAAAGTGCCAGCTGATTACAAGCTTCCATATATTTCAGTTCTTATTAAATCAAAGATTAAATCAAAAAACTTATCTGACACTGAATGTTTTTATGATGATATTTTTGTAATCAAAACAAGTCAAACTGAACAGCCAATAGAATCTTCTGAATCATGCAATCTAAAATTAAGAGTTGCACAGGGAGATACAATTGATTCATCAGACATTGAGTATCTCCGTGCCCAAATGAAGAACGTTCATGTGAAAAACATTAATAATGAAACAGAACTTACATCAAATGAATTGCAAATAACTCCAAGCATAACAGGAGCTGATGCATTTTACACTTTTAATTTCGAGAAGATTCCTGAAGGAAAATATAGCTTCTCGCAAAATGTTACTCAACCAGAAGACAAGGACGACGGTACAAAAGTTGTGTATACTCTTAGCTCTACTCCATACCCTTCAGAAAACGGTTATATTGAATTGAAAAAAAACGAAAATTTATGTGAGTTTTACAAGGTTGACGACGCCACAACTGTTGCTTTATCGAATCTTTATTGGCCTACTGTAAGCCATGATGTAATAGCTTGTGTAGGCGTAGGAACAAACTCTACCCACACAGGCATAGACCTCGGCGGGACAAGCTCAAATGATGGTGATGTACCGGGTCTCGGAATTGACTATGGGGTAATAGGGCAGGATGTTTATGCAATAGGAAACGGAAAAATACTTGATGTTGTAAGCGACTGCCTCACAAACACTTCTTTTGCGGACAACTCATGTGGTGCGCGCAAGAACACAGGAGTGAGTTACGGTAATACAATTGTTTTGCAGGTGTATGGAAAAGAAGGTTATTTTGTTTACGGGCATTTGAGTCCAGTGAATTTGTTAGTGAAAAAAGGGGACACTGTGAAGGCGGGACAAAAAATTGCGGAAGTAGGAACAACAGGATATGCAATCGAACCGCACTTGCACTTAACATGGATAAAAAATCAGGCTTTACTTGACAGCAGCAATTATTATGGTTTTAGTCTCTCGAATGTCGTAAATCCGTTATGTCTTTTTAATAGCACAGATTATACCTTGGTTACCTCAAGGCAGAATGTTAATGAACAAATTTGCGGGTGCGAAGCTGCAGTTCCTCCGGAACCGCCATCAAGTGAATCTTCTGATCTGACCGCCGCAATCAGAGCAATGATAATGGCACCTCCTGGGGAACAGGCAAAAAATAATGACATAGGCGGACTCATACTCATGACATCTGAGGACATTGCAAAAGCCTCCAATGATGCAACTGTTCCAAAGAACCTTTATTTAGTTTCAACTGACGCGGAAGCCATTGCTATAAATCACTTGAAACTTTCATATCCGTTAAAAAATGCTGGGGAAAAATACGAAAATGCAAGTGAAGTTACTGCGATGGCACAAGTGCTTGCTTTACAATTGAAGCAGAACAGGATCAATATGGATCTTGCACCAGTATTAGATGTTTCCAAATCAGGAGCACTTGCGCCAAGAGTGTTTTCAAATAATTCCTCAGTTGTTTCACTATTTGGAACAGCATTCATCACCGCACTTCAAAGCAATGGCATAATAGCAACCGCAAAGCACTTCCCTGGTTATGGGGAAAACAATGACAATACTGATGATGGTGAAGTGAATGATGCGCGTACACTTGATTATTTTAAACAAAAAGGCAACAATGATATTGCTCCATTCATTGATGCAAAAGAAAGTGGCGTTGAAGCTATTATGGTAAACAGTATAAATTATGCAGGAACAGGAAAAGCTGTTTTTAATGCCTCACTTTACCCTCAACAATTGATTGGATTCTCAGGGCTTGTGGTTACTGATGATTTATCGCCTATTGTTAGAAATAACAAAGATGGTTCTTGTGAAGAGGTTGCGGTAAAGGCTGTAAATGCGGGGGCTGACGTACTGTTGTTTGTTGACCCGCAACATGTTGATTGCTCAATCAAAGGATTGCTTGCTGCAGTAAATTCCGGAAAACTTGATAAACAAAAAATACTTGCGTCCGCACAAAAAATCAAAGCTCTTTCAAAGAAATATCCTATTGGGGGTGGAACTGTAAGTCTTGCCGAAGCGCCTTCATGCAAACCGATAATTACAAAGATACAATTTGAAAACCCTGATCATTCTTTTACCACTCTTGGCGGGGATAATATTCTGGAAAAATGGGATGAACGTCTCGAAATCCCCTACAACCAAGATGCAACCGTTGCATCAAGTTTCAAAGCCAATGGCACAAAAGACGCCTGCAAAATTTACCAATGGACTTTCGAACTTTGGACTGAGGAACCAACAACTGCTGATAAATGTTCCGAAAATGCAAATTGTCTAAGAGTACAACTCAGCTCTGGCAAGGATGCAACTACCGCACTCAATGTCGCTACTGAGGTCATCAATACAAAGAAGGTTGAGCTTAATGATTCTTATCAGGATATTTCTGTGAAAGGCGAATCTTTCAAAACTCTTGGTGAGGCGTTCAAGGCAAAGGGAATGCTCCAAAATCCAGGGGACGTGCAGAATGTATATTTAAGAGTTGAAACCTGCGACCAAGTCTCTGGTGCTGAATGTACTGGCAATTGGAAAGACAGCCACGCGTATAAATTTATACTTAAAATTCCAGATTCAACTCAACCAAAAAATAAAATAACAAAAGATGATTGGTTTATCTGGCTCAAGAAAACTGTTATAAAACCGCCTGCGACTGATGGTTGCAAAACAATTGCAGAATGCAAAGCAATTCTTGATTTGAAAATGATTGAGCAGGTTTTCCAGCCATATGAAGTTATAACTGCTAAGAAATACTTTGTACTTATAGACCCAGGACACGGTGGAATAGATTCAGGGGCTGTTGTTGCAGGAACAGACCTTAAGGAATCGGATTTCACGTGGCAAATTGCGACATCGTTGAAACACAAACTTGAGGCCAAGGGATTTGACACACTTCTCACAAGAACCCAGGATGAGACTCTTCCAATACAGTCAGGCAATGACCAGCGTTCACCAAAAGTCATAAGCTTGCTGGAACAAAAAAAGGAAGTTTATGGAGCTGACAATATTATGTTTGTGAGTGTGCACCTGAATTCTATTGCAGGCAATTGTCCGGACTACAGTCTTTCGTTGTACAATCAAGGAAAGAATTCTGCGTTTGCAGATGCTTTAAGGAGTGGTCTTGAAGAATCTGGTTTCAGTGAATTTGCTAATATCGGATTGTCAACAGATGTTGATGTCACTCCTAAACATAATACTCTTGCCATGGTCAGAGAGCCTCAAGTGGTTACTGATAATGTTGCACTTGTTGAGTACGTTTTCCTGTGCCAATTGAAAAGTTATTCTGGTGAGCAGAAAAAAGAATTTGTTGAGAATGCAGCAACTGCAACCCTTGCAGGAATAGAGAAATTTGTGGGTTCATCTTCTGGCGGTGCTTCAACATCTGGGGAGTGGCATGATAATATTTTCATGACTTATTATTATACTGGTTCTTATGGCGCTGGAGGAACTACTGCGTTGAACCAAAAACCGTGCTCAAGTGATCCAAATGACTCTTACAAGTGCGTTGCTTTGCCTAACAAAACTGCTTTAGAAAAAACAATCCAAATTTGTTCTGCTGCAGAGAAATGTGGAACATATACTGTCAATGATGTTGGGCCGTGGTGTATAACAGATCCTTATGTACTAACTCCCGAACAAAGGCCAATTGCAGAAGCCTACAAAAAAATAGTTATGCCTAATATATCTGCGTGCGGAACTACTACTTATGTTGGCAAGAAAACAAATGGTGCTGGAATAGATGTCTCTCCGAACGTGCTGAAAGATTTGGGTTTGCCAATAGATAATGCAACAGTAAAATGGCGTTTTGTAGATGCTTCCGCGAGTTCCTAATTTTAACCTTAATAGGGCTGTTTCGTTGCTTTAAAGCACGAGTAGTTTTTCGGTTTTTGTTTTTGTTCGCTTGTTTGTTTGTTTTAAATATTTTTCCAACTTTTTTTTATCAATAATTGCTTTCATTTCTTCAAGTGTTTCTTTTCCAATGGGTTCGTTATAATATGCAAAATCTATGAGTGTTTTTTCAGGGTCTGAAACAGTTATCCACGCTCCATGATATTTTTTTGTCTCATAACCAAAGAACATTTTCCTGCCTATTCGTCTTGCAAGTATTTTTGAATTAAAGATTTTTCTCTCCCCATTCCTGATTTTTCTCGGAGTTATTATTACGGGAACTGTTTCCTGCCCCCAAAAGCCATGGATTGTTAGGGCTTCCTGAAGCCCGTGGTATGACGGAAAAAAAGCTTTTTCGGATTCATCAAGGTTTTGGTTTGTTGAGTAAACACCGTTTTTTAACCGGAATATTTTTTCTTTTTTGATTTCATTTGCAATAAATAGGCTGTAATAGTTTTTGTTTGCGCCTTTGTTTTCGAGAAAGATTTTCACATCTCTTGTAGTGAATGTTTTTCCTGAAAATTTTTTTTCAAATTCTTTGACGTAATTCATTTTTGAATTCTCCTTTTTATTGCTTCAATCATTTGTCTGAATGTCGGCGTCACGCCTTTGTAAATGAGTGCTTTCAAATTTTTTTCATCAGCCGGATTTTCAAATTTTTCTGTTATTTCCCTTAATTCAGGTTTAATGTTTTCTATGGGTGTTGTTTGCATTAAAAAGTACACATCATAAATATCCCTGATGAGTTTTCTGTTTTTGAAAGCAATTGCTTTTTCCAGAAGCAGTTCTTCTTTTGTCAGGCTTAGTATGTTTAAGGATGTTCCGTCTGCGTTATTGTAAAAGACAACAGTTCCTTTTTTTTCTCTTAACACCAGTTCAATAGAAACAACTGTTTTTCCATTGGTTATTTTTGCAAAAATCGTGTTGTCAGTTTTCCTGAGTTTTGTTATAGAAAACCCGCGTTTGGTTGTTTCTTTTGCGAGTTTTTCTTCAAAATCAGATGTTAGTTTAACATAAAAATCCAAATCTTCCGAAAATCTTGAACCGTCATAGCACCGCCATATTGCCGTTCCGCCATGAAGCACTGCTTTTTGGTTTATTGAGTAAATTATGTCAATTACTTCGTCTTGAAGTTGTGCAAGCTCTATTTGTGACCTTTTTTTTAGTTGGTTATTTAGAGGCAAATCCATATTTAGGATTAACCAAAAGCATATTTAAAT
>JANLGZ010000111.1 GCA_024653905.1 archaeon | reverse complement strand
AATGACTGGTCAGCAGCCTAATCCTGGAACCGGGAAAAATGCCCAAGGAAAAGAATCAAAAAAAATCGATTTGATGATGCTTGTGAAAGCAACAGGAATAGGTTTTGCTAGGGAAGTCAATCCTTACAATGTGAAAAGGAGCACTGAATACATAAAAGATGCTTCTTTATTTGACGGGCCGGCAGTAATCATTTTCAAGGCACCGTGCGTACTTAAGGAAAAAAAAGTTACAGACCTAAAATTCGAAATTACAGGGAATATAGGTACGGGAAAACAGGCTTGTGCGGCAATAAAACCAAAAGGGGAAGGAAAAACTATTGATAAAGAAATGTGTGTGGGGTGCAGTATTTGTGCGCAGATAGCGACACCTGGTTCTATAAGGGTGCAAAAATGAGTTATGATATTGTTATTTGCGGAATAGGCGGGCAAGGAGTTATTACTCTTGGAAAAATAATCGCAAACGCGGCATTAAAGGAAGGGCTCGAGGTAACGCTTATGGAAAACAGAGGGCATGCAAAAAGGTATGACAGTGTGAGCTGTCATGTGAGAATTGGTAAGACCTATTCAACAGTAATTCCGAAAGAAACTGCTGATTTGATGATTGCATTAAACACAGAAGAAATAATGAGGCATGAAGAAACAATGAAGGAAAATTTTACAATGCTGATTGATGGCCAAACAATGAAACAGGAATTATCAAAAAAACATTCTGTGCAGGAAGTGAATGCTGATTTAACAGGCATGCATAACAGCGGAAAACAGCGGAATATTTTTTTCCTTGGAACTGCGGGCAGATTGGAAGAATTCCCTGTATCGCAAAAAAATCTTCATGAAGCACTTGCAGAATTATTAGGCGGAACTGAAACAAATCTTCGTGCTTTTTATGGGAGCAAATAATATGGTTAAGAATATAACAAAAAAATACGCTGAAAGGAATGAGGTCATTAGAAACCGCGGAATACTGGTTTTGGTGAATTCTATCCTGCTGAAAATTCAGAAAATTTATTTCCCTTTTAAAGTCATTGGGAAACCGCAAAGCATACAAATAGAGATTTCGACCAAATGCAATTTGAAATGTGTGATGTGTCCGCTTACTTCTCAGGAAAAAAAAGAAAAATATCTCCCTCATTTGTTAAAACCAAAAAATATGGGTTTTGAGGAATTCAGAAAAATCTTGGATTCATTTCCAAGAGCAGGTATCATAAGAATTAATGGAATTGGGGAACCGCTTCTTAATCCTGAAATTGAAAAAATGATTGCTTACTGCACAGAAAACGGAATATTAAGCGTTTTCAATACAAACGGAACCATGCTTACAGAAGAAAAGTCACGCGGTCTCATTGAAAGCGGGGCTTCATCAGTAATTATTTCTTTTGACGGCGCCAATAAGAAAACTTTTGAAAGCATAAGGATTGGAGCAAATTATGATAAAGTGCTTGAAAATATTTCTTCTCTTGTAAAACTGAAAAAGGAATTAAAATCAGAGTTGCCAAAAATAAGTATCGCAACAGTATACATGAAACAGAACAGGGAAGAACTGGAAAAAATACGGGAAATGTTCAGAAAGATTGGAGTAAACGATTTTATAACGAATAATTTGAATGGTCCGCCAAATGATGAATTTTCAATGAAAAACAGGGTAATTGAACCGGAAAAAAACGCCCCTATCTCCTGCGTACAGCCATGGGATGAAGTTTACATTAATATAAATGGTCAAATAAGCCCGTGCTGTTATGCGCCTTACCTTAACTTCGGGAATATTTTTGAACAGGATTTTGACAGCACATGGAATAACAGCAAATATGAGCAATTCAGGAAAAATAAGCGTTCAAGAAAATCCGATATATGCAATAATTGCCCCGCTTACTCGGTAAAAAAGCCTGGGTTTTTTTAGAGGCGAATGTTTAATGAATTTAAAACCTTTCAGGGAAACTTTTATATGGGGATTTTTTGACTGATAAACTGAGGGCAGCAGGCATTACATGTGTTGCTTCCTGGCTGCCGAAACAGATAATCACTAATGAAGACATAGTGAAAATGGGAATTGACACAAGCGATAAGTGGATAACGGAACACACAGGAATAAAAGAAAGAAGATGGCACAACGGCAAGGGCGCAACCTCTGATTTTGCGGCAAATGCGGCAAAAAAACTTCTTAAAAAAGCGAAGCTGAAAGCAACAGACATTGACATGATTATTGTGGCGACATGTTCTCCTGATACTATAACACCAAGCACGGCATGTTATGTACAGCACAAAATCGGGGCAATAAAAGCAGCGGCAATGGATGTGAATAATGCCTGCTCAGGATTTAATTATGCCCTTGCAGTAGGATCAAAATTTGTTGCGGATAAAACATATGATAATGTGCTGGTGATTGGCGCGGAATTTCCCTCAAAATATATACATCAAAATGAAAGAACAACATTTGTTTTTTTCGGAGACGGGGCAGGAGCGGTGCTCTTGCAGGAAGTGAAAAAAGATTATGGAATCATGTCAAATTATCTGAGGGCAGATGGGTCAGGGGCTGAAAATCTTATTGTTGAGGGAATAGGGACTCTTTTTGAACCCAGTGAAGCAGTAAAAAGACCAACCATTAAAATGGACGGCAGGGCAATCTGGAACTTTGCATTGCAGGCAATTCCTGATGCTGCAAAAAACTGCACTGAAAAAGCAGGGCTTAAAATTGAGGATGTTGATTTTGTTATTTTTCATCAGGCAAATTACAACATTATAACAGAGGGGATGAAACTATTGGGACTGCCCATGTCAAAAACATTTTCTAACATTAATAAATACGGAAATACTATTGCGGCATCAATTCCAATAGCTCTTGAAGAGGCATTAGAAAAAGGAAAAATAAAAAAAGGGGATATTGTCATGTTTATTGGTTTTGGTGCGGGCTTGAGCTGGGGCGCAAATTTAATGAGATGGTCATGATGTTCAAAGGAAAAACAGCAATAGTTACAGGGGCTTCAGGCGGAATAGGCAGAAACATATGCTTTGCTCTAGGAAAAGAAAAATGCAATGTAATGGTAAATTATCTTAATAATGAAGAACAAGCCAGCAAAATTGCTGAGGAAATAAAAAAATTAGGCGGAAATGCAATTTCTTTCAGGGCAGATGTGAGGAAAAAAACAGAAGTAAAAAACATGGCTGAAAAAACAATAAGTGAATTCGGAAGAATAGATTTTCTCATAAACAATGCAGGAATAACAAAAGATGTGCTTTTTGTAAACATGACAGAGGAAGAATGGGATGAGGTTATTGATGTTAATTTAAAAGGCACGTTCAACTGTACAAAAGCAATACTGCCATTAATGCTTGAACAGGGTTTTGGAAGAGTAATAAACATGGCTTCAGTATCAGGCCAGACAGGCAATATAGGTCAGGCGAATTATTCTGCTTCAAAATCAGCAATAATCGGATTCACAAGATCTTTAGCGCGTGAAGTTGCTGACAAAGGAATTAATGTAAATGCTGTTGCACCTGGTTTGATTGCAACAGAAATGAATAAGACAATTCCTGAAAAAGTAATGCAGAAATTTTTGGCTGCATTGCCCGCAAAAAGAATAGGAACCCCTGAAGAAGTTGTGGGGCCAGTGATTTTTCTGCTTTCGGACAAATCAGCATATATCACAGGACAGGTCATAAGTGTCAATGGCGGATTATTTATAGGATAGTGAAAAAATGGGAAAAATTTTAGGGAATGAACTGCTGCCGAAAATAATTGATTTGATTAATGCGGAAAGGCTCGCGGTAATCGTGGCTACTGTTGATGAAAATAATAATCCTAACAGCACGCCGATTGGTTTTGTTAAAGCAACAAGTCCAAGCACACTAAGGCTGGCGTTTCATAAAAGCCAAAGTTCGCATAAAAATATTTTAAACAGCAGCAAAATCAGTGTTTCTTTTTTTGCGGAAGAAAATATAAGCGTTAAAATGGAAGGCGAAGCAAAATTGATAAAAGAACTTGAAGATTATTTTATTTTTGAAATGAAAATAAATGAAATAAAATCCAGCAGAAGCCCGTATGTAAGAGTAGTACATGGAATAGATTATGAACCAATGAATAAAGAAGCGGCTGATTATTTGGATACAATTTTGGCAGAACTAATCAAATAAAATATATTTCGTGAGGGCTTTGCCTTCCAAAACAAGTTCTTTATTCTGATTAAAACAGGTTGTTTTTAGTTCAACGTGTTTTTTTTCGTCCCTTTTTCCAATCACTTCAACTTCAGCAGTAATAATATCATTTGGTTTTACAGGAAGAACAAATTTCAAATCCTGCTTCAAATATACATAACCAGAGCCGGGTAATTTTGTGCCAAGAACCGCAGAAATCAAAGAAGCAGTAAACATTCCGTGGGCAATTATTCCCTTAAAAATTGATTTTTCGGCATATTTTTTGTCAACATGAAACGGATTGGCATCACCGCTGATTCTTGTAAAATCATCAATATCTTTTTTGGTTATTGTCCGTTCAATTGATGCTTTCTGCCCAATTCTGATGTTTGCATATTTAATTTCTTCCAGCATAATAATATCTTAAGCGGAATTATTTATTAGG
>JANLGZ010000110.1 GCA_024653905.1 archaeon | reverse complement strand
TCTGAAAAGTTTTTTCAAAGCCATTCCTAAAAAGAAACTGAATATTCCTGTCAAACCATAAATAATCAAAAAATCAGCGTTTTCTCTAAACCAAATTCCTGCTAATATAGGCAATACAAACAAAACAGAGCTCCATTTGATCAGTTCTCCAGAATCGCGCAGAACAACCCTTAAATCTTCCATTCCCAGCCTTACAAGCATCAAAAATCAATACTAAAAAGGCTTTCCCTATATTTAATCCTTCATGGCAAACAAAAAAAACATCGCAATCTGTATTCCCAGCGGACGCTTTGTAGATTTCGGCTTTTTTAAGTCTTTTGCACAGAACATAGGAAGCCTAATGCTAACCTACAATACCGCGGTTTTTACTGTTGCTTCCCCGATGATTTTTGAAAACAGGAACGAATTATTGAGAAGGGCTTTCAGGTTCGAGGAAACAAATCCTGGTTTTTTGTTTGATTATCTGCTTTGGATTGATAACGATATTGTTTTCAGCTTCAAACAGGTACAGAAATTAATTTCTCATCTGGATTCAGGAAAAGATTTTGTTTCAGGCGTTTATTTTAATCCGCTTGATGATGGCATTAAACCGGTTGCATATCATGCTAGTGGTGAAAGATATAAGTGGCTGGAAGAATCAGAGTTAAATGGGTTGATGGAAGTTGATGCTGTCGGTTTTGGTTTTTGTGCTTTTAAAATGGATATTGCGAGGAGGGTATTTGAAAAATTCAAACCCCGTCCATTCAATCTCCGTCAGTTAGATGATGGTTCTTTAGTTACTGAGGACCAGGTTTTTTGTGAAAGGGCAAAAGAATTAGGTTACAAAATTTTTCTGGATTCAGAATTAATAGTTAAGCACGCTAAGGGTTATTTGCCAAGATAATTCATGGTTTTTATAATTTATAATTTTTCAAAAGCAGAAACAATTATTTTTTCTAAATCAATTCCTGCCAATCCAAAAACAAAATAAACAACGCTTTTTACTATTAAATAAAATATAATAAACATCAAAAAAAGAATTAATTTTTCCCCCCAATCAGGAAGTTTTTTGGTAAAAGGCAGGTATTTTTCAAGAATTTTTTCCGACATTCGCCATATTTTACCCCTTAATAAAATAATAAAAGCAAAAAGAATTCCGATTCCTGCGATTAGTTCAAATCCAGCTCCTGCAGTATAAAGATAGAAAAGTAGAATAGGAATTGTAATAATTCTTATTGTTGTTTTTAATTCTATGAAAATCCCCTGATTTTTTTATGCAGAAACTTTTTTGGGTTTTTTCCTGAATAATCAGCCACAATGTTTCCGTTTCCTTTAAGCACGTATTTGTAAGTCAGAAGAGCTTCTGCTCCACTGGGTCCTCGTGTATGAATTTTTCCTGTTGCAATACCAATCTCTGCGCCTTTACCATACCTAAACCCGTCAGCAAATCTTGTGGAAGCATTCCAGACAACACTTGATGAATCAACTTCTCTCAAAAACCTTTCAGCATTCTTTTTGTTTTCGGTTAGTATTCCATCAGTATGCTTTGAACCGTATTTGTTAATGTGGTTTATTGCTTCGCCAAGATTTTTCACTGTTTTAACTGATAAAATCAAATCATTGTATTCGGTTTTCCAGTCTTTTTCTTCTGCCTTTTCAACACTGAATCCTTTCTTTTTCAGAACAGAATAAGCTGTTGAATCCGCTCTTAATTTTACTTTTCCATCAAGTGCTTTTGCATATTC
>JANLGZ010000109.1 GCA_024653905.1 archaeon | reverse complement strand
ACTGAAACCAGTAACTTGTACGGGTGCTGTGTTGTCAATATATGTAACTGGTTTTGTTATTGCTGGTGAACTTGAGTTTCCCGTTACGTCAGTGACATTGATGTTCATAGTGTAAATGGTGTTGTTTGTGTCAAACCCTGTTTCTGTGTAATCACAATGATAATTCTTGCCATTTTGGGTACAGTTACTTGCTAAAGAAAAACTAGAAGTTAAACCGGTTACTGTAACTGTGCTAACTCCTGAACCTGAATCATTGACATCAAAAATAACGTTGTTTGATTTGTAATAAGTGTTATTACTGTCATTTGGCTGGATAAAATTTGCAGTTGGTAATGTATTGTCAACTATTATTGGGGAAGTATAAAACACTTTTTTATTAGAGCTACCATTTTCAAATCCTTTGAGTATTAATAGTAAATTGTTTGAATCAATTCCTGTTGTGTTCCATGAATAACTGCAACTAAAACTGTTACTATCTGGACTTGAACCTGTACAATCAAGATTTGTTTGAGGGTTGCTGTTATTATAATCCCCTAATAAGTCGAGGTTTGAAACAATTGGTGTATTTGTATCATTAATATTGTATATCAAATCAGCTAGAAGGTTATTGCTGGTAGTGTTTAATGCAGTAAATGTTATAGAAACTATCCCTTTTGTTGGTGAACTAGGTGTTGTAATGCTTCCTGTTGTTGTCCCTGCAAAAGCAATTCCTGTTAATAATGTTAAAATCAAAACTGTAGCGACAAATTTGTTCAAATAAACCCCTTCCCTTTTTTAAAAATTGAAAATTTTTTATTTCCTTATGTGTTTGGCGTAGAAAATGCTTTTAAAAACAATTGCAAACGGCTTATAAACAAACAGAGCATGTGTATATTATGTCATTATTTAATGGACTTTTAGCATGGACCACTATAACCTTCGGTTCTTATGGTTTGCTTGGTTTGTTTATCCTTGCTTTTGCAGAATCAAGTTTTTTCCCAGTTCCGCCAGATGTACTTTTAATCGCTTTTGCCCTTGCTGAACCTCAAAATGCTTTTATTATTGCAGGAGTAGCAACAATTGGAAGTGTTTTGGGCGGTATTTTTGGTTATTGGTTAGGCCACAAATTCGGAGAACCTCTTTTATTGAGATTTGCAAAAAAGAAGCAGGTTGAGCATATTCAGAAAATTTATGCTGAATTAGGCCCTTGGGCTGTGTTTGCAGCTGGTTTTTCACCAATTCCTTACAAGGTTTTCACTATTTTTTCAGGGATAATGGGTCTTGACATAAAAAAATTCATTATTGCTTCCGTGGCCTCAAGAGGTTTAAGATTTTTTGGTGTGGCCACAGTAATTTTTCTTTATGGAGAAGAAATCCGCGCATTCCTTGAGCAATACTTTGAACTAATCACAATAGTTGTTGCAATTCCTGTGATTTTGTTTGTACTCTGGAAATTTTACAGGCACAGAATGGAAAATCACGGGAAATTTTTGTGAATAATTCTAATTTTCAAATATAGGTTTTACTCCAAGTTCTTTGGCAATAATTTCCACTTCTTTTTTTTCCAGAAATTCAATTCTACGGAAAGGCGAAGTCCTGATTTGTGTTAACGACCATTTTGAAAACAGGTTTATTGTTGCATCATTAAACTTAAGTGAAAGCAAGTAGAGTTCTTTGAACTTCGGGTGTGTCAGATGGGGCTTTTTTGCAATCACTTCTAACAATTCGCTTTTTTTTGAGGTTTTTTCATTATAAAAAAAAATGTGTTGGATGATGTTTAAGGTGAATTCACCAGTTTTCAGATTTTTTTGTATTTTGAATTCTGACTTTCTGATTCCTCTTTTCATGAAAAGAATAACCGTTGGTATCAATATAATAGTCAGGGCTATGGAAGAAAGAGAATATAGATTGAATGTATCTGGGTCTAAAACTTTTTGAATAGGCTCTATTAATAGAATTGCAATAATCAGTATAACCCAAGGAACTGCCTTGTCCACATATTTGAGATATTCGTTTGTAAATTCTCGGTTTATGTTGATTTCTATTTTGTCCTTTGTTTTACTAATGTCCACACTCAATTCAATCCACTCTCCGCTTTTTTTATCCTTTCAAATGTATCAGTAGTAAACCATTTTCCTTTGTGTTTGTAGGAAAACAGTTTCCCCTGCTTTGCGAGTGCAGGAAACATTGTTTTTTCAATTAAATTAAATCCTTCAGGCAAAAATTCAAGGGCCTTTTTTTCAATTGCGTAAGCTCCAGCATTAACCCAGTTGCTTGGCGCATTTTCTTTTTTTGGTTTTTCCACAAACTCAATTATTTTTTCTCCATCAAGTTTTGCAACCCCGAAGCTTGAAACATCTTCGACCTCTGAAAGTGTTAAAGTTGCCAATGCATTATTTTTTTCGTGTGTTTTTGTCAATTCATTCAAATCATAATCTGCAATATTATCACCGTTTAGCATGAAAAATTTTTCACTCAGTAATTCTTCAGCTTGTTTCAAAGCACCTCCGGTTCCAAGAGGTTCCTCTTCAATCGCATAAACAATACTTACCCCAAATTTTTGACCGTCGCCAAAATAATCAATTATTTTTTCGTGCATATATCCCACTGAAAGAATTACCTCTGTAACCCCGTGTTTTTTGAGAAGTTCAATGGAATATTCCAGAATCGGTTTTCCCTTAACCTTCACTAGTGGTTTTGGGGTTTCCAAGGTTAAAGGCCTTAATCTTTCGCCTTTACCCCCAGCCAGTACAAATGCTTGTTTTATCTGCATGCAAAAAATAAGCCATAAACCAATTTAAATGCTGTTTTTCTTACCCTTGTACCAATTTACTTTAAAATGTTAGCGTAGCTGACTATATCAGAGTCTCTTATTTCTAATAATAATTAAATCAAGGATTTTTGATAAAATGAAAATCGCAGTTTTCGGTACAGGCTATGTGGGATTAGTTGCAGGAGCATGTCTTGCAGATTTAGGGAATGAAGTCATCTGCGTAGATGTGGATGAGAAAAAAATTTCCGATTTGAAGAAAGGCAAGATTCCTATTTATGAACCCGGCCTTGAGGCAATTGTGAAAAAAAACTTTGAAGAAAAAAGATTAACTTTTACCATTAATGCCAAAGAATCAATTGAAAATTCCAAAATTATTTTTATTGCGGTTGGAACTCCGCAAAGCGAAAGCGGGGAAGCGGATTTGAAATATGTTTTCCAAGTGGCAGAAACAATCGGAAAAAATGCGAATGAATCAAAAGTTATTGTGGATAAAAGCACTGTTCCAATTGGTACTGCAAAAAAAGTTAAAGAAAAAGCAAGCGAATTCACTCAGCACAAAATTGAGGTTGTTTCAAATCCTGAATTTTTAAGAGAAGGGAGTGCGGTTAAAGATTTTTTAGAACCAGATAGAGTTGTAATAGGTTCTGATTCTAAAGAGGCTGCAGAATTAATAGAATCTCTTTACAAACCTCTTGATTGCGAAATTTTAATTACAAGTTCTGAGAGTGCTGAAATGATTAAGTATGCATCAAATGCTTTTCTTGCAACAAAAATTTCTTTCATTAATGAAATTGCAAACTTATGTGAAAAAGTAGGTGCTGATGTTAAGGAAGTTTCAAAAGGAATGGGTTTGGATAACCGAATCGGAAAGCATTTTCTTGATGCGGGTTCAGGTTATGGGGGGTCTTGTTTTCCTAAAGATGTTCAGGCCTTGCAGAAAATTGCCCATAATGTTGGTTGCGAGCTTTCAATTATAAGAGAAGCTGAAAATGTTAATAAAAAACAAAAAACAATTCCAGTTGAAAAACTAAAAAAAGAATTTGATTCTTTGGAAGGAAAAAAAATAGCAGTTCTTGGTTTAGCATTCAAACCCAATACTGATGACATGAGAGAAGCTTCCTCAATTGAAATTATAAATTATCTTCTCAGAGAAAAAGCAAAAGTAATTGCTGTTGATCCGATTGCACAGGAAACCGCAAAAAAAATATTAAGCGGAATTGAATATGCAAAGAATCCTTATGATGCAGCAAAAGGAGCAGATGCCTTAATCTTGATTACTGAGTGGAATGAGTTTTTAGAACTTGATTTTGAAAAAATCGGGCGTGAAATGAATTCCAAAATAATCATTGATGGAAGAAATATTTATAATAAAGAAAACCTGAAAAAACTGGGTTTCAAATATCTTGGGATAGGAAGGTGAAAAAATGAAAGCATTAATACTAGCAGCGGGTTATGCAAAAAGACTCTGGCCTTTAACTAAAAACAAGCCAAAACCACTCTTAATTGTTAAAGAAAAGCCCATTGTAGAACATATAATAAAACATTTTGATGATATTCCTGAAATCGATGAAATTCTTATTGTTACCAATGAAAAGTTTTCTCTTAATTTTGAACAGTGGACTGATGAGTTTTCCGGAAAATTACCTATAAAAATTATTAATGATATGACAACATCCAATGAGGACAGAAAAGGTGCTGTCGGGGACATGAAATTTTCAATAGATGAGGAAAAAATTGATGATGATTTATTGGTTATTGCAGGGGATAATTTATTTGAATATAAATTAGCTGATTTTTACAAATTTTTCAAAGAAAAAAAGAGTTCAGTTATTGCATGTAAAGACATGAATTCAAAAGAAGAGGTAAAGGAAAAATTTGGTGTTGTGGAATTAGATTCTAATGGAAAAATAATTGGTTTTGAGGAAAAACCAGCTGAACCAAAAAGCTCATTGGCATCAACTGCTTGTTACATTTTTTCAAAAGAAGATTTAAAAGAAATTAATCTTTATATAGAAGCAGATAATCCTCCTGATAATGCTGGTGATTTTGTAAAGTGGCTTTCAAATCACAAAGCGGTTTATGGTTTTATTTTTAAAGAAAAGTGGTTTGACATAGGTTCATTTGAAAGTTTGGGTAATGCAAGAGAGGAATTTGATGGCTAAAATAATTGTTGCAGGCGGAGCAGGTTTTATTGGTTCGCATTTATGTGATTTTCTTATTGAAAAAAGAGAAAAGGTTCTTTGCATTGATAATTTTATTACTGGGAGTAAAAAAAACATTGAACACTTATTAAAAAATGAAAACTTTTCTTTTTTAGAACAAAATATTTCAGAAAAATTCAATGTTGAAGGAGAAATAAAACAGATTTACAATCTAGCATCTCCTGCTTCTCCTGTTGATTATCAGGAAAAACCATTAGAAACACTTGAAGCAGGTTCTCTTGGAGTAAAAAATCTTTTAGAAATAGCAAAAGAAAAAAAAGCAGTATATTTGTTTGCTTCCACTTCTGAAATTTATGGGAATCCTTTAGAGCACCCTCAGAAAGAATCTTATTGGGGAAATGTGAATTCTGTGGGTCCAAGAAGCTGTTATGATGAAGCAAAGCGTTTTGGAGAAGCATTATGTGTTTCATACAGAAAGGTTCACAAAACTGATGTGAAAATCGCAAGAATTTTCAACACTTATGGTCCAAGACTTGCTAAAGATGATGGAAGAGTTGTTTCTAATTTTATAATACAGGCTCTTGAAAATAAACCCATTACAGTTTATGGCAAAGGAAACCAAACAAGAAGTTTTTGTTATGTTAGCGACATGGTTACAGGGTTATTTGCATTAATGAATTCTCAGGAAAAAGGCCCTGTAAATCTTGGAAATCCGCAGGAAACCACTATACTTGAACTTGCAGAAAAAATAATTTCTATTACAAAAAGCAGTTCAAAAATCATTTACAATGACCTGCCTGTTGATGACCCTGAAAGAAGACTGCCTGATATTTCTTTGGCAAAAAAAACACTTAATTGGCAACCAAATATTGGTTTGGAAGAAGGCCTCAGAAAAACGAGTTCTTATTTTAATAAATAATTATTTTATTTTTATTTAATAATCCAATCTATTTTATTGTTATGGTTATATTGTTTAGTTAGGTGGTTTTTATTCAAAAAAAATTGTCATTAATTTTTGCGTGTTATAATGAAGAGGCTATTTTCGAGAAATCTTTTAAGAAAATAATGAATTTTTTCAAACTAACTAATATTTCTTATGAAATAATTTTTATTGATGATAAGAGTCAAGATAATACTGCTGATTTAATTAGAAAAGTGGTTAAAGGAAAACCTAATTTTAAAGCGATTTTTCACAGTAAAAATGTTGGCAGAGGCGGTTCGGTTTCAGATGGTTTTTTTGCAGCCACTGGAGAAATAGTTGGTTACTTAGATATTGATCTTGAAATATCTCCTTGTTATATTTCTGATGCACTTGTAGAAATAATGCAAGGTACTGATGCTGTTTGCGCGAAAAGATCTTACGACAGATCTATTCATCATATTTTTCGTGATTTTTTACATGCAGTTTATTCTCGTTTTGCAAATCTGCTTCTGTCTTTGCCCGTTTCTGATACAAATGCAAGTTTCAAGTTTTTTAACAGAAAAAAAATTATTCCTGTTCTTAAAAAAACCATTGATAAGCATTGGTTTTGGGATACTGAAATAATGAAACGTGCTTCTATAAGCGGTTTATCAATAAAGGAAATACCTGTTCTTTATATTCCTAATACTGAAAAAAAAAGCACTGTAAAAGTATTTTCGGATACCTTAAAATTCGTTGATAGAGTGTTCTGGTTAAGAAAAAAGCTTTATTTAGAGAATAAAAAATGAATTCATTTTTTGGTTGAACCAAGAAGTTTAAAATAAAGTGTTTTGATAATATTTAAATGAAAATACTAATAACCGGAATTGCAGGATTTCTTGGAAGTAATCTTGCTAGGTACTTTATCAGCAAAAATATTCCTGTTGTTGGAATAGATAATTTTGACGTAAGTTATCCGATAAAAATGAAAAAGTGGAATATTGCGGAATTGAAGAAAAGTGAATTAGTTGAATTCATTGAAGGGGACATTAATGACAAAAAATTTCTTGCTTCTCTTGAAACAAAAGGAATAACTCACATCTGCCATATGGCTGCAAAAGCTAATGTCAGGGAGTCAACTTTAATTCCGCAAGAATATTTGGAAACTAATATTCTTGGTACCTTGAATATATTGCAGTTTGCATTGAAAATAAATGCTAAAAAAACAATTCTCGCATCAACTTCAAGTATTTATGGTGCAAACAAGCCTCCTTATAGCGAAAATCAAACTGTTTCAACTCCTTTGAGTATTTATGCTGCTTCAAAATTAGGCATGGAAAATCTTGCTTATACATTTCATAGTGTTTATGGGCTTCCGATTATTTCAATCAGGTTTTTTACTGCTTATGGTCCTGGAGGAAGGCCTGATATGGCGGTTTATAAGTTTACTGATTTAATTTTGAATAATAAGGAAATAGAGCTTTGGGGAAATGGTTCAGAAAAGAGAGATTATACTTTTGTTTCAGATATTGCAGAGGGGGTTTATTTAGCCTTAAATTCTAAGGAAAATTATGCGGTTTTTAACCTTGGAAGTTCACAGGCAAGATCTTTGAATGAACTCATTTCTCTAATTGAAAAGAGCACTGGGGAAAAAGCTAAAATAATTTATGTTAAAAAGAATAAAGAAGATCCTGATATAACTTTAGCAGACATCTCAAAAGCTAAAAAAGTACTTGGTTATAATCCAAAGATAAGTCTTGATGAAGGAATTTCCTTATTTGTTAAATGGTTTATAAAGTATAAGAAAAAATCCAAGTTATAGTTTATGTTTTATACTATGTGGGCGATAATTATTTTTAGGTGTTTTTTTTATGGAAGAAAAATTAATTGAACAAATAAATGAGTTAGTTGAAAAACTCTATTTTGAAAGAAAAAATAAAGTCGAGTTTATTCCTGGTAAAACAAGGATTAGGTTTGCAGGGGATATTTTCGATGAAAAAGAAATGAAGGCCAGGGTCAAATCAGTATTGGGTGAATGGATAACTCTTGGAGAGCATGATTTGAAGTTTAGAAGTGAATTTTCAAAGTTTATTGGAGTTAAACATATTTTATTAACCAACTCAGGTTCCTCTGCTAATCTTCTTGCAATATCTGCTTTGTGTGCTAAAACTTTTCCAAAAAGACTTGTTAAGGGTGATGAAGTAATAACTCCTGCATGCACTTTTCCAACTACTTTAAATCCTATTCTTTTCAATAATCTGGTCCCAGTTTTCATGGATGTTGATTTGGGAACCTATAATATAAATGCAAAAAATATTGAAGCTGCGATTTCAGACAAAACAAAAGCTATTTTTATCCCTCACACTCTTGGAAATCCAAATGAAATGGATATTATATTAGAAGTTTGTAAGAAACACGACTTAATTTTAATAGAAGATAATTGCGATGCACTTGATTCTCGTTATGATGGTCAATTAACCGGCACTTTTGGATTAATGGCCACTTCAAGTTTTTATCCTGCTCATCATATGAGTATGGGGGAAGGAGGGGCTGTTTACACCAATGATTATGCATTGTGGAGATTATTACTTTCTTTGAGAAACTGGGGCAGAGCTTGTTATTGTGATTTAAATGAAAAAAATCCTAATGGGGCTTGTAATAACAGATTTAATTACAAAATTAATGGCGTTCCTTATGATCATAAATATATGTATTCTAATATAGGTTTTAATCTCAAGCCATTGGATTTACAGCCTGCAGTTGGTCTTGAACAATTGAAAAAATTACCTTATTTTACAAAAAAAAGAAAAGAAAATTTTAAACTAATGTTTGAGATTTTTAAAAAATATTCAGATTATTTTATTTTACCAAAATCACTTCCAAAAGCGGATCCTTCATGGTTTAGTTTTCCACTCACTCTAAAGACTGATGTTGGTTTTAGTAGAGAAGAATTTACTGGTTTTTTAGAAAATAATCTCATTGAAACAAGATTATTATTTGGGGGGAATATTCTAAATCATCCAGCATATGTTGATATTGAGCACAGGATTGCTGAACCATTGGTTAATTCAGACAAAATTTTTAAAGATACTTTTTTTATAGGGGTTTATCCAGGAATCGAACAACCTCAGTTAGATTATATTGAAAGAACAGTAGAAAAGTTTTTCCAGACAAAAAACATTTCATTGAAAAAATGATTCGATTAAAAAGAATATTGATGAAGGGGTCTAAATGGTTTCTGCAAAACATGTTAATCTTTTGTTAATATTTTTTACAGCTATTACTATACTCTCACTTTGGAGTCTTTACATTTATCGTTATGCCCCGATTATTGTTGTTGTTGCATTAGGTTTGATTTATATTGCATCCAAAAAGATTACCTTTGATTCTGAAAAAATATCTTCTACTGCCATTGGTATTGCTTTGCTGGTGGCGGTTCTTGCAGCTTATCCTTTTTTTCTGAATAATTTTGTGGATGCCAGTGCTGACTCTGCCGCACATATTAGTAGTCTCGCAATAGGTTCAACAATGCCGGAAACATATGCTCCGTTTTCTAATCTTGAATATCGTTATCAAATAGGTTTTCCTCTTTTAGCAAAGTTATTCATCGATCTTTTACCTTTTGTTTCCAGTAATTTTTTAGTTTGGTTTTTAGGGGTTATTTTCGCTTTTCTTTCTGCTGTACTAATTTACTTGATTTCAAAAGAAATTTTCAAAAGCGAAAAAGCAGGTTTGATTGGTTTGGCTCTTTTCGTTGGTTCGAAAATAGTTTTTCAAAACATGTATTGGGGGCAGTATACTTTTATGCTTGCTTCAGTTTTTTTCTTGGCGACTTTTCTTGCATTTTACAAAAAAAGTAAATTGGCATATCTTTTTTTCCCAATGATTATTGTTTCTCATCCTGGAGTGGCGTTTTATTCGTTTATTTTCTTTGCTTTATGGCTAATTTTTTTCAGAGACCAAAAAAGAATTACAAAATTAGTTTTGTCTGGTTTGTTTGTTTTGCCGAGTTTTTTCATTAGTTATATACATTTTTTAAATAATTTAGGGGCTGAAGAAACTATTGCAATTACTGCAGAGAAGATTGTTGCTAATACTATTATTTTTCCTTTGTGGGTCGGTTTGTTAATTTTTATCTTTGTTTTAATTTATTTAATTTTGAATGTGCTTAAAGTAAAGCAATTTATGCCTAGTGATAAAGATGAAGTGCGCTTAGCTGGATTTTTGTTATCTGTTTTTGTGGCGTCGTTTTTATTTTACGTTTTTTTTTCATCAAGCGGTAGGATTATTGGGGGTAGAATAATTGAGTTATCAATGTTTTCTGGACTTTTTATTTCTGTTTTGGTTGTCAATAAATTTATTTCTTCAGGATTAAAAATTTCAAAATTTAAAATACAATTCAATCATATATTAGTTTTGATTATGCTGATTTCTTTGTTTTTATTTTTTACTTCCGGACAATTGGATACTTTGAGAAATGGTTCAAAAATAACTCCTGAAGGGGTTGATTTTGCATATGCTTTCAAAGAATTTGATTCTTCCTATGAAAAAACTTTTTTTCTTATCCCTGGGCATGGAAAAATTGCAGAGATTTCTCAGAAAATTCCATACGATGTGATGTCAAGCTGGTATTTATCTTATGATAAAAGAATTGCCGCTGACGATCCATTTTATCTAGAGCTTATTGAGAGGCATGAATTTGCAGAAAAAACCAGAGAAGAAAAATGTATTTCTTGTTTAAAACAAATTGATTTTTATTATTTAGTTTCAAAGGAGGATTATTTTTCGAATGAGCTTGGATTGAAAAAAGTTTTCGAGTTCCGAGAATACATGGTTTTTTCCAAGTAAACTAATATAAACGTTGTTAGAATTATCTATAATTGGTGGTGTTTTTTTTGAATAGTAAAGTTTCAATAGTAATTCCTGTATTTAATGCTGAAAAAATAGTTCTTCACACTCTTAATGCTTATTATACTTTTTTTTCAAAAAACCAGCCGAATTTTGAGATTATTGCGGTTGTAAACAATTGCGCTGATGACTCATTGAAAATAGTCAGTGAATTTGCAAAATCCAGAAAAGAAATGAGTGTGATGAATTTTGATTATTATACTGGCAAAGGGGGTGCGGTTATTGAGGGTTTTAAGAAAGCCAAAGGTGAAATAATAGGGTTTGTTGATCAGGATAATTCTGTTGTGCCAAAAGAATTTTTGAAAATGATTAATGAATTTGAAAATGGTTTTGATGCGGTTATAGCTTCCCGTGCAGTTAAAGATTCTGTTTTATTAAAAGCACAACCAATGTATCGTCAGATTTTGGGCAAGACTTTTAATGTTATTGTAAATTTGTTTTTTGATTTAAAAGTTAATGATTCTGTTTGCGGGGCAAAGATTTTTTCAAAGAAAGCAGTTGATTTGTTCCTTAAAGAAAAAATTGTTAAGGGGTTTGAGTTTGATGTGCAGTTATTGTGGATAGCCAGAAAGAATGGGCTGAATATAAAAGAAAAAGGAATTTCTTGGTCAAACTATGAAGCATCTACAATGGGTTTTACAGACCCGTTTAAAATGTTCATTAGTGTACTAAAATTGAGATTTGGTTCAATCTAAATTTAAATATTATCTAATTAAGCTACTGGCAAAACTTGCTTTTTTATCCTGATTTTTCTTTTCATATAAATAATGCTTCCGACTAGTGAAACAAGTAAATATCCTGAAAAAAAGTAAAGTAAAGAAAAAGATAATGCTTTTTCATAAGTAATTGAAAAGAGGGCTAATGCGCTTATTGTTATCAATTCTCTTGGTCCAAGACCGCCGACACTTAAAGGTATCATATCTGAAAGTGCCATTAAAGGAACTATTAGAAAAAAACTATATGCCTGAATATTCATTGAAATTGAAAGTGAAAGGAAATAAACCATTATAACAGTCATAATCCAGGTTACTGCTCCGATAAGAGTTGCTTTAACCATAAGAATTTTATTTTCTTTAAATATTTCCACTGAATTATAAATGCTGTCAAATGCATTTGCTGATTTTTCTTTAAACTTTTCAGGAATAACATGTTTGTGGAATAGTTTGAAAAAAAATAACCCGATTTTTTTATTGCTTGCAGCATATAATCCTGTTCCTATCGCAAAAAGAATAACCACTATTATTGTTGGTGAAAAAAAGGACACTCCAAAAAGCTCTGCTGTTATAATTGTTGCTATAAGACCGATGATAAGTAACAATACAATATCTATTAAACGGTCTAAAATAACACTGGTTGTAGCATAAGCCAATCCTGTTTTTTCTCTCAAATATTTTGCTCTTACAATATCGCCTATTCTGCCCGGCGTTATAGTGCTGAAAAAGAAACCTATAAGAAAATAAGTAAGTGCATCCTTGAAACTTATTTTTTTCTTGTAATCAATTAAAATTTTCCATTTTAAAGTTTTCATTCCAATTACTAAAATATTTAATGTAATTGCCGCTACAAACCATGCTGGTTCTAAATTAATTAATATTTCAATTATTTTTGCCAAATCTGCATTTATAATAATAATTAAGAAAAGTGCAAGACCAATTATTATAGGAATAATATTTTTCCAATTCATTAATATCATTATTTTCCAGAGGTTTTTAAGGGCGGTTGTTTGTTGTGAAATAATAGTAAATTGAATAAAAAGGCGCAGTTAAATCTCTTAACAGGGCTAATACACTAAACATAATAAAATCCCCGAATTCAAATGAATATTTTCTAAAGTTTACAAAATACCTGAAGGTAAAATAAACCGCTAGAAAAAAAAGTGTATAATAATAGTTCATTTGTATTACTGAACCAAAGATTAATGCTGTTATTGCCCAAGAAAAAAATGATTGTTTTAACAATCCGGCTACAGGAAAACCCAAATATTTTTTGAAAAGTAAGGGGTATTGTTTTGAGAGTAGTATTTCAGTGCGTATATACTCAAGTTCTTTGAAAATATTTAAAGGGCTGGATTTTCGCAATGGGTGAAAAACTATTACATTTTCTTTGAAAACAATTTTTTCATTATTATTAAGTAACTTAAAATGCAGTACTGTTTCTTCTCTGTAAAAACGAAAATTTTCATCATATCCTCCTATTTCAATTAATTTATTTTTTTTGAAAGCCATGTTGCTGGCAGGCCCTAGAATTCCTTTTAAATGTTCAACTCCGTGGTCGAATATTCTTCCTTTATTCTTAATCGTTTTTCCGGTTACTGCTGAAATTTCCTTATCTTCATCAAACGCTAGGTTTATTTTTTCAAGCCAGTCATTGTTTGGAATGCAATCATCGCTTGTAATTGCTATTATTTCTCCTTTTGCTTTTTTTATTCCAAAATTATTTTTAGCATCAGGCCATTGAGAGTCAATATCAAAATATATTATTCTTTTGTTTGTTGAAAAGATTTTTTTCATAGAGTTTTTTTTACAGCCTACAAAAATTATTTCATATTTATTTTTAGGATATGCTTGGTTTTCCAATGCAGTTGCTAGGTTTTTTGTAGATTCTATTCTGTGAACCGGGACTAAAATGCTAATGAAGTTTAAGTTGGTCATAATAAAGCACTTGTAATTAAGACGGATTTTCTTTGAACCATTCGACTGTATTTTTGATTCCTTCTTCTAAAGAAATTTCAGATTCAAAATTCAGTATTTTTTCTGCTTTAGACCCATCACATATTCTCATAGGGCTACCAGGATCTGAAGAAGTATCATATTCTATAATTGGATTTTTACCAATAATTTTTCCGATTTTTTCTACCAAATCAGTTATTTTAACTTTTTCTTTTGTTCCAAAATTGATTGGATCAGGTTTGGGGTAAATTTCAGCAAGTTTCACAAGACCTCTGGCGAGTTCAGTTACATAAATGAAACTTCTTTCCTGCTGTCCATCTCCGATTATTTTCACTTTGTTATTTTCAAGTATATCTTGGATAAATGTTGCAATAACATGGGTTTTTACTCTGGGGCCATAAACATTAAATGGTCGGGCAATACCAATTTTTATTCCGTGTTCTTTGGCGAATGCGGTTGTATAGATTTCTGAAAATCTTTTACTCCAAGAATAAGCTAATTTTGCGCTATCAGGACTATCCGATAATTGAGTATCTTCTTTTATGTAACCTTTAGCATTTTTTGGGTAC